>JASHVA010000054.1 GCA_030039715.1 Thermoplasmata archaeon
CGCGGCGGCGCGCGGAAAGCGCCGAGTGCGCGTCGTCTCCTGCAACACCACCGGCATCGCCCGGGCGGCGGCGGTGCTCCTGCCGCGCTGGGGCGTCGAGCGGTGGGACGTGACGCTCGTTCGGCGCGCGGCGGATCCCGCCGAGTCGAAGAAGGGCCCGATCAACGGGATCGTCCCGTCGCTGCACATCCCGTCGCACCACGGTCCGGACGTCCAGACGATCTTCCCCGGGCTCCCGATCGAGACGGTGGCGGTCGTCGTGCCCACGACGCTCATGCACGTGCACGTGAACCACGTCCGGCTGGCGCGGGCCCCGGCGGGGGCGGCGGAGATCGTCGACGCGTTCCGGAGCGCGCCGCGCTTCCGGGTCTTCGCCCCGTGGGAGCAGGCGGACGCCACCCCTCAGGTGATGGAGTACGCCCGGGGACGGGGGATCGGCTTCGACGACCTGATGGAGAACGTCGTCTGGCAGGAAGGCGTCTCGCTCGAAGGGAAGGACGCGTACTTCTTCCAGGCGATCCACCAGGAGTCGGTGACCGTTCCCGAGAACGTCGACGCGATCCGCGCGATGTTCGACCTCGCCCCGGACGGCCCGACCTCCGTGGCCCAGACCGACCGCGCCCTGGGGATCCCGAACGGCGAGCGGGGGCGGGGCACCTGAGCGCGGCGTCGAGCGGGCCCGCGGACGACCTCCCCGCCGGCTCGCGGGATCCCGGGAAGGCCCGCCGTGCCGCCCAGGACCCGAAGCGGCCGGGCGAGCGCTGCCGCTCCGCGCCCGGCGCCTGGGTCCCGGTCATCGACCGCAATGCGTGCGAAGGGAAGTCGGACTGCGTCGCCGTCTGCCCGTACTCGGTCTTCGAGCTCGGGACGCTCACGGACGAGGAGTACGCGTCGCTCAGCTACGTCGGCCGGTTGAAGGCGCGGCACCACGAACGGAAGACGTCGCGCACGCCGCTCGCCTCCGCCTGCCGCGCGTGCGGCCTCTGCGTCGTCGCGTGCCCCGAGGACGCTATCCGCCTCGTCCGGTCCGGCGGCTAGCGCGCTCGCTGCGCCGCCGGCGGAGCCGACCCCAATTATCTTATAGACGGCCTAGCTCGCGCGCGGCGCATGTACTATCTAGATCACCGTCGGGACGTCGTTCGGATCCCGCCCGAGCGGCTCGGGCCCGAACTCTCGAACGTGCTCACCGAGCTCGCCCAGCAGCAGTTCGAGGGGAAGCTCGTCGACGGCCAGAACCTCGCGGTCACGATCCGCGACGTGAAGCCGCTCGGCGAGGGGCACATCATCCACGGCGACGGCGGCGTCTACCAGGAGGTCGAGTACCAGGCCCTCCTCTTCCGGCCCGAGATCCAGGAGGTCGTCGAGGGTTCGGTCGTCGAGATCCGCAAGTTCGGCGCGTTCGTCCGTTTCGGCCCGCTCGACGGGCTCCTCCACGTCTCGCAGATCATGGACGACCGGGTGAACATCGACGAACACAACCAGCGCCTGGTCGGCGTCGAGTCGAAGAAGGACTTGAAAGTCGGCTACAAGGTCCGCGCGCGGGTCGTCTCGCTCTCGCTCTCCGAGATCTCCCCCCGCGACAGCCGTATCGGGCTCACGATGCGCCAGCCGGCGCTCGGGCGGCTCGAGTGGATCCAGGAGCTGCACAAGAAGTCGGAGGAGAAGGGCGGGAAGAAGGGCGGGCCGCCGGCGGGCAAGCGCGCCGCGGCGAAGCCGGCCGCGGACGCGAAGGCCCCGGCGGCCACGGGGGCCTCATGATCAACCTCAAGGCGTGCAAGAACTGCAACACGATCACCGACCAGGCGAAGTGCCCCCGGTGCGGCGGGGAGACCTCCCGCGAGTGGCAGGGGTACCTCGTCGTGATCGACCCCGAGAAGTCCGAGATCGCCCGGAAGATGGGAATCCATGCCGCGGGCCGGTACGCGCTCCGCGTCAAGTGACGAGCGGGCCTGGTGGGTTCCGGAGTCGCTCCGTCCCACGCTCGCCGAGCGGTACGGCCCGGTCTACGCGGGCCCCGAGGCGGACCGACGGATCCGCGCGCTCGGCGTGTTCGCCACCTGCGGAGACCGCGTCACCGCCCGGGCGATCGAGCTCGGCCATCTTCCGCTCGTCGGGATCGTCGACTACAAGACGCGACGCGAGGAGGAGATCCCGCGCGGCACGTTCGAGGCGCTCGCGCGCCGGCGAACGGTCCGGGTCGCGAACCCGCCCGGCTACCTCACGGAGGATCTCCGGAGCGCGGTCCGCAAGCTGATCGCGCAGGGCGGAGGTCTCATCGAGGTCGCCGGCGAGGAGGACATGGGCTCGCTCGCGCTCGTCGAGGCGATGCCGGCCGGCTCGATCGTGCTGTACGGCATCCCGGGCGAGGGCGTCTCGTTCGTCCTCGCGGACGCCATCGCGAAGGAGCACGTGCGCCTCCTGATCGGCCAGCTCGAGCTGCGGCGGCTCCCCCGGACGAAGCTCCCCGCCCGTTAGGCGAACCGGCTCACGGACGGGCGGCGCGCCTCGCCCGGGCGGCGGTCGACCTCGACGCCCCTTCCTCCGTGCGGTCGAAGGCGAGCAACTCGTTGCCGTCCGGGTCGGCAAAGAGCAGCGTCCGCTCGCCCCACGGCTGTTGCTCGACGCCCTGGAGGATGCGAGCGCCCGCGTGGCGGAGGCGGAGCTCGAGCGCCGAAACGCTGTCGGTCTGGAAGACGATCCCGGTGCGGATCCCGAGACGGGCCTTCGTCTCGGAGTAGTGCGGCTCCCCCCAGTCCGGACGGGGGGCGATCAGCGAGATCGCCGTGGTCCCCGGACCGAGACCGAGCTCGACGTACTGCTGGTCGGGGTCGTGCGAGAGGACCGTCAGGCCGAGCACCTCACGGTACCAGTCGATCGCGCGACGCTGGTCGCTCACGACGACGGGGATCCGCTGGAGGAGCGTGAGGCGTCCGGCGCCGCGCGCCGGCGGCGGCTCCAGGCTCACGCCGGTGCCGGCGAGCGCCGGGCTCCACTCGAGGAGCTCGTACCGGCTCCCCGGCAGCGCCCGGAGCGGGTCGGCCCGCAGGACGCGCTCGGCCTCGGCCCGGTCCGCCGCCCGAAAGACGAGGAAGTCGCCGGGAGGCTCGACGAGCGGTCCGTGACCGACGAGCCGTCCGACCCGGTCGACGTGCTCGGTGAAGTCGCGTAGGGCGCGCCGGTCCGCCGCGGTCGACTCGGCGTCGACGGGCCGCCAGACGACGCGGAGGAAGAGGTGGCGGGGCGCGCGCCCCGGCCGGCGGGCGGCGGTCATCGCGGGGGACCGTACGTTCCGGAGAAGTTAGAGGTCGCGACGGCCCGTCTCGAGAGTCGACTTTAGGTGCTATTATATAGTAACGCAAACTTACACTTACCGTATTCCCTGAGGGAGAAGACGATGACGAAGGAGATCCAGGAAGCAGAGAGATCGACCGACCCGTGGAGCGACCTCGACCGAGCGCTCGAGCTGACCCGCGCCCAGTTCTACCAGGCGTTCGGCCTGAGCCCGCTCGTCGCGGTCGGAACGGTCGGCCCGAACGGCACGCCGGCGGAGTTCCGCGCGCCCCGGCTCGACGTCGCGGACACCGGTAAGTCCTACAGGATCGTCGCCGAGATCCCGGGCATCCCGAAGGAGCAGCTCGAGATCCGCGTGCGCGGCACGAACGTCGAGATCCGCGGCGAGAGCTCGAAGGACACCGAGGCGAAGGACGCCGAGTACGTGCACCGCGAGCGCACCTACGCCGGCTTCTACCGGAGCTTCGAGATGCCCGAGGCCGTCGTCGCGGCCGACGCGAAGGCGAAGGTCGCGAACGGCGTGCTCGAACTCGAGCTCCCCAAGGTGAACCCGACCCCGTCCTCGGACGAGGTCAAGGTCCCGGTCCAGTAGGACCGCCCACCCCTTCCGTCCCGGGCGCTCGGCGCCCGGGACCCCGATTTTCCCGCGGACCGCGGTACTCGCCTACAAGTATCCCCGCGCGACTTCCCGCGCGAGGCGACGATGTTCTGCGCCCAGTGTGGCAAGGAGATCCCGTCCGGCAGCCCGACGTGTCCGGCCTGCGGCTACCTCGCGATGCCGCCCGGCCCGAAATCCCCGGGAGCCCGCTCGTTCGAGGACGCCGTCGGCGAGGTCCGGCGGGCGGCCCAGGAGCTCGCCCGGACCGCGGCGGACCTATCGAAGCGGGCGGGAACCGAGGCGAAGAAGGCGGCGCGGGACCCGGCCGGAACGGCCCGACGGGCGAGCCGCAAGGCCGCGGACGAGCTCGACCGAGCGGCCCACGAGGTCGAACGGATCCTGAGGGACCTCTGAGCGTCGCCGTCGTGCCGCTAAGGGACCGCTCGATGCGATCCCGCTCCCGGGAAGCGTTTAGCCCCGGGGTGCCTCCCCGCGCGGGATGACCGAGGGCGTTCCGCCGCGCACGTTCATTTCCGACCTGCGGCCGGGCCGCGTCGCCACGTTCGAGGCCACGGTCGCCAAGCTGGAGGAGCCCCGGGAAGTTCCGCAGCGGACCGGGGGCACCACCCGGGTCCGGCGGGGAACCCTGCGGGACGGGACCGGCGAGATCACGCTCGTCTTGTGGGGGCGGGAGGTCGACCTCGTGGTCGAGGGCGACCCGGTCCGGATCGTCGAGGGCTGGGTCAAGGAGTACAAGGGCCGTCCCGAGGTCTCGCTGGGGCGGACCGGTCGGCTCGAGAAGCGGTGACGGTCGGTGACCTGGGACAACTTCTTCAGCGCCGAGGTCGGGGCGGCGGCGGCGCTCGCCGGGCTCATCTTCGTCGGGATCTCGATCAACCTCCAGCGGATCCTCGCGCTCCCGATGATCGTCAATCGGGCGTTCCAGGCGCTCTTGATCCTGCTCGCGATCCTGGGCGTCGAGTCGATCCTGCTCGTCCCGGACCTGAGCACCGAGGACGCCGGGCTCAGCGTGCTCGCGGTCGGGCTCCTCCTCGTCATCGCGATCAACGTGCTCGAGGTCCGCAGCTGGAGAGACACCGCGGCGAATCTCGACAAGCTCGTGGCGCAGCACCCCGCGAACTACCGGGGGCTCCTCGCGCAGCACACCGTCGAGATCCAGCTCCCGTCGGCGATGATCCTCCTGGGCGGGGTCTTCCTCGTCGTCGGGAACTCCTGGGCCCTCTACTGGTTCGTTCCGGCGACGCTCGTGAGCTTCCTGCTCGCGATCGGCGAGGCCTGGGTGATCACGGTCGAGATCCTGCGGTAGCGAGCCCGACCGTCTCCGTCACGGGCGGCTCGGCGGCGGAGGTCGCGGCGACGTCGGAACGGGTCCCGTCCTCCGCGAACGTGTAGTTCCGCAGGAACGCGGCGAGGATCCCGCCGACGAGGGTGAGCAGCGCCCCGACGCCGAAGATCCAGTGGAACGCGCTCGCGCTCGGGAGCACCACCGTCTCCCCCGGGCCGACGAGGTAGGCGGCGGTGAAGCTCGCGAGGATCGAGGCGACGAGGACCGGCCCGATGCTCGCGCCGAGGTCCTGGAACATCTCCATCATCCCGGTCTGGATGCCGGTCTCGCCGCGGCGGCTCGCGAGCACGACCATGTTGGTCGCCGAGATCAGCATCGCCACGAGCCCGACGAAGATCGGGATCGGTGTCACGAGGAGGTTCGTGTACGAGTGGCCGAAGGCGAGCACGAGCAGGTAGCCGACGGTGGCGAGCGCCGCGCCGAGGATCATCACCGGCTTCGGACCGAACCGGGTGATCGCGCGGCCGACGAACGGCGCCGCGACGAGCATCGACATCGTCGTGGGGAGGCTCAGGACGCCGAACTCGAAGATCGAGCGCCCGAGGCCGACGATCGGGGTCTCCACGAGGATCGTGAGCCCGACGAACCCGAGGAAGATCGAGATGCCGATCAGCAGCGCGGCGAAATAGCTGATCGCGAGGTTCCGTTCCCGGAATCGCTCGAGCCGGACCATCGGGTCGGCCGCGGTCTCTTCGCGCAGGTAGAAGCCGACGGCGAGCGCCGCGGAGATCACGAACAGTTCGGGCACGCCGATCGGGACGGGCCCGAGGTGGGCGGCCGCGAGCGCGCCCCAGCCCCATGCCGGGGCCTGGGAGAGCCCGAGGAGCAGGGTCGCGAGCGCGCTCCCGAGCAGCGCCGCGCCGGGCACGTCGAGCCGGACGGCGAGACGGTGCTGGGACTCGGGGAGGATGAGGACCGTCATCGCGACGATCGCGACCGCGAACGGGATGACGAGGTGGTAGGCGTCCTGCCAGCCGTACGTCTGGATCACCCAGGCGCCGCCGAAGAGGCCGAGGGCGGCCCCGATCGCGAACATCGCCGCGATCAGGCCCTGCGCCTGGGCGACCTGGGCGGGCGGGAGCTCCTCTCCCACGAGCGCGAAGGCGAGCGGGAACATCGCGAGCCCGACGCCCTGCACCCCGCGGGCGGCGATCAGGAGGTAGACGGCGTCGAGGCGGGAGAGGCCGGCCATCGTCGCGATCTGCGGCGTGAATCCGGTGATGGCGACCGCGACCGAGTACAGCCCCAGGACGACGAGGAGGATCCGCTTCTTCCCGTAGATGTCGCCGAGCTTCGCGAAGAGCGGGGTGGTCGAGACGCCGACCAGGAGGTAGGCCGAGACGACCCAGGCGATCGTGGTGTACGGCACGTTGTCGTAGAACGCGACGAGCGTGGGGAGCGCCGGAACGAGCATCGTCTCGACGTAGTTCACCATCAACGCCGCGGCGGCGAGCACGAGCAGGATCGCCGCGCCGCGACGGGCGGCGACCGGTGCGGCGCTCTCGGCGACGGGGGAGGTCGGGTGGGCGGTCGCGGTGGCCATGGTCTCTCCATCGGGCCGGGGGATGTCAATCCCGCGGCCGGAGCGCCCGTCGCGTCGCGCCGCGCGGACCCCCTCCGTGTCCGTTTCTTGCGACCGGGCCGTCACGGTCGGAACGCTCAAGCGCGCGCCGCCTCCTGCGCGGGGCCGTGAACGCGCCGACCCTGCGGCCCGAACCGCTGGACCTCGACATCTTCCGGGCGATGTACGGGTCGAACACCGGCGCGCTCGCGGGGATGGACCCGCGCCTCAACGCGACGCGGATCGCCCGCCGTCTGAGGGTCGGACGCGCCCGGGTCGCCGCCCGGTTGAAGGCGTGGAGCGACTCCGGTTTCCTCTCCCGTCTCGACGTCTGGCTGAACCCGGCGCTCTTCGCGCACTACGGGGGGTTCTACAACGTCCGCGTCACCGACCCGCACGTCAAACCGTCGGTGATCGCCCGGCTCGGGCTCGTGGAAGGGGCGGTGTCGAGCATGGAGTTCCTCGGCGAGTGGGTGACGTTCGGCGTCGTCGTGCCCGAACCCGCGGCGTTCGAGCGCCTCCGGAAGCTCGTCGAGGGCTTCACGGGCGTCCGCTCGGTCGAGCCGGTGATGCCGTGGCCGGCCGTCGCGCCGAAGCGGGCCCTGACGCCGCTCGACCTGCGCGTCGTCCGGGCCCTGCGCGAACGGCCGACCGCCTCGCTCACGGAGATCGCGCGCCGGGTCGGGGTCTCCACCCGGACGATGACGCGGCGGTACGCCGAGCTCGTCGGCGACTGGGCAACCTGGTTCGTCCCCGTCTTCGACTTCCGCGCGATCAGCGACCCGATCGTCTCGGTCCTCGTCACGCTGGCCCCCGGGGCGTCGGCGACGGCGCTCGCCCGGCGGGTGCGCGCACGATACCCCCTGACCGAAGTGGTCGGCGGGATCGAGGAGGGCCCGCCGGCGATCCTCTCGTTCTTCGCGATCCTTCCGTCGGCCGCCCATCTCGAAGAGCTCTCCCGCCTGATCGCCGGACAGGAGGGCGTCGCCGACGTCGAGACGAACGTGATGGTTCGGATGCACACGTTCCCGGGCTGGTTCGACCGTCAGCTCGATTCGCTGGAGCGCCAGGTCGTGGCCCGGGCGCCCTAGCCCGCGGGGGTGCGTCCGGTCTCGGCGAGGCGCCGCGCCATCTCCGAGAGGATCGTGCGGAGCATCTCGGGGCGCTCCTGGGCGAATCCCCAGAACTCCCAACGCGAGAGGACGACCACGGTGGTCGGCTCCGTCGTCACGACGTCCGCCGAGCGGGGCCGGTCGTCGAACAGCGCGAGCTCCCCGAAGAAGTCGCCCGGACCGAGTCGGGCGAGGGAGGTCGAGCCCTTGCGGACCTGGACCCCACCGCTCAGGATGACGTAGAATCCGATGCCCCGCTCGCCGCGCTTCACGACGGTCGAACCCTTCGCGATCGTGCGCAGCTTCGCGAGCGCCGCGAGCCGCTTCAGCTCGCGATCCTTGAGGCCCCCGAGCAGGGCGGAGCGACGGAGCCCCTCGACGATCGCCTTCTGCTCGTCGCTCGCCGCGAGGCTCACCGGTCGCCCGAACGGGCCGGCGGATAAAGACCTGTGCCCCCGACCGGGGCTCACTTCCCCTTGAAGTGGTCGATGAGCACGGCGAGGACGATCGCCGCCATCGGGTCGACCGGGCCCGTGAGGTCGACGGAGAAGGTGTCCCGGGCCGAGACCCACGCCTCGTGCACCTTCACGACCTCCGCGCCGCTCGCGTCGTGCAGCCCGAACTCGTGGTGGAAGAGGTTCCCCTTCGACTCGAGGATCGGCCGGCCGTCCGGCGCGAGGGCCGTCGCCGCGAGCCCCGCGAGGCCGGACGGTTCGATGCGGACCACGAACTCGGGCGCGCCGCCCGGTCCCGAGACGACGCACTCGCCGCGGCGTCCCGAGTGACGGAGGACCACGCTCCCGCGGGGCGTCCGGCTCGGGTCCTCGATGATCCAGAACGACGTCGCCTCGAACGGGCTCCGCCCCCAGGTGACGCCGGCGGGACGGCTCTCCCACGCCGTGCGCACCTGCTGGGACCACGCGGACCTCTCCGCGCCGTAGTCCTCACCGAGCGCGAGGAGGGGCCGCTTCGCCGCGTCCAGCACCCGGTAGCTGTGCTTCGGGCCGATGAGGAGGTGCTGGAGGAGGAAGCTGCGCGTCGCACCTAGGCCGAGCTGGACCCCCAGCGGGGGGACCGGGGCGGCCGGCGGCGCTGTCGCGCTCGAGAGCGGGGGCGCGGACGGCGCGACCGGCGTCCCGCAACTCAGGCAGAACTGCGCGCCCTCGGGCAGCGGTTGACCACACTTCGAGCAGAACTGAGCGGCCATGACGGAAGGCCACCGGCGCTCGCGCTCAAGGAGTTGCCGTCGCGCCTACGCCGCACCGAGCAACGGGTCCAGGAGCCCGATCGGGGGCATCCCGAAGCCGAGCAGCGTGTCGTGGAACGCCCGCAGGGAGGAGCCGAACCGCGAGCCGAGGTACTTCGACCGGACGTCGAGGATCGCGAGCTTTCCGAGCGTGTAGCAGAAGTACTCGGGGTTGTACGTGCCTCGGATCGCCTCGCGCTCGGCATGGAACCGCTCGAGGTGCGCCTCGGTCTCGAAGAGGCGCGCGGCCTCGGCGACCGACATGCCCTGGGTGTGCATCCCGATCGAAGCGACGAGGCGGCAGTTGCGGGTCAGCGCGTCCGCGAGCTGGGTCACCTCGGCCTCCATCGACCGGCCGTCGAAGCCGGCCTCGAGCGCGACCTGCTCGCAGTAGTGCGCCCACCCCTCCGTGAACGAGTAGGAGAACCAGACCTTGCGCGCGAGGCTCTGCTCGGTCTTGCGGAAGTGGAGCGCCTGGAGATAGTGGCCGGGCCAGACCTCGTGGACCGTGGTGTTCTTGAGCATCCCGTAATTGAGCGTGCGCAGCCAGCTCTCCTGCTGCGTCGGCGTCCAGGAGCGGTCGACCGTCGTCACCCAGTAGATCCCGTCGACCGGCTTCTCGAACGGACCGGGCGGGCTCATCGCCGCGGTCCAGAGGTCGCGGGCCCACGGGGGCGTCTCCCGGACGTGGCAGACCTCGGGTTCGGGGATCGAGGCGAGATCCTCCTTCCGGACGAATTCCCGGATGTCGTTCGTCATGTTCCGCACGAGCGGCATCACTTCGTCCGGCTTCGGGTGGTGGTCGTTCAGCCGTTCGATGAGGCGGGCCGGCGTGAGGCCCTCCTGGCGGGCGATCTCGGCGAGCCGCTCCTGGTTGCGCTGAAGGTCGGCCCGCCCTCGCCGCAGCACTTCCTCCACCGGCGTGGCGAGGCCCTCCCGCACCCAGAGCAGTCGCTGGAACCTCTCCGGTCCGAGCGGGAAGCTCTCGTCGGCGTGCGGCAGGCGCTCGGCCTTGAGCCACTCGGCGAACCGGAGCACCGCCGCGTCGGCGGCCTCGCGTGCCGCATGGACCCGGCCCCGGAGCTGGGGGGAAGCCACCTGGCTGAACGCCTCGCCTTCCGCGAAGTGCGACGGCAGCCCCTCGGCGATCTGGATCGCGAGCGAGACGAACGGACGCGGGAGCACGGGCTCGAGGCGCGCCCGAGCGGCATCGAAGAGCGCCGGGGTCGCCTCGAGGGTGGCGGCGATCGCCGCCACCCGTACGGCGACCGGGGCGTAGTCGCGGGAGATGTAGTTGGTGAGGTCGGACTGGAAGAGGTAGCTCATCGGGTTCCGGTCGTACTCGCGGGATTCCTCGAGGTCGAACAGCTGGCCCTCGAGCAGCAGTTGGAGGAGCTGACGGTCGAGTCGGCGCGGCGAGGTGAGCTCGTGCGCCGGGAGGTCGGTCAGCTCCCGGAGCAGTTCCCGCGCCCGGGTCGCCCACCGGGTCGTCGCGGCGGCCGAGGTGTCGGGCAGTCGGCCGTCGTACTCGTGAAGTCCGAGCGACGACGCGTACGGGGGCCGCAGCTCGAAGACGTGGTCGACGATCGTTCGCTCGAGCGACGCGAGCCGGTCGGCGGGAGGAGAAGACATGGACGGACCCCGAGGGACAATCGTCCCCACTTAGGGCTTGCGTACGCGAGCGGTCGGCGGCTCCCCACGGTCCGAACGGCGGGTCGCCGCGCGTCGAGGACTCGTCCGGAACCTCCCCGGCCGAATCCGACCGAACACGCGACCCGCGGAGCCGCGCGAGCTCACGATGCCTGCGCCAGCGCCGACTCCGAGCAGTCCCAGCAGACCCCGTCCTCACCGAACCGGATGGAGAGCCCGAGGCACCGGCGGCAGATCGGACGACCACAGCGCGCGCACGACGACCAGGTGCGGAAGTCGCCGAGCCCCCGCCGACACGATCCGCAACTCCGGGGTACGGCCGCGGGGGGCGAGCGAACGACGGTGGGAGTCGGGAGCGAGACCTCCTCGGTGGAAGTTCGGAGGTGGGGCGGCACCGGATTGAGCGCCTCGAGGTACAGTAGGTGGTCGATCGCTCCGGCCCCCGACAGCGCCCCGACCCCGGACCACGGTCCTCCGACGTCGCCCGAGAAGCCGTCGGCGGCCGGAGGCGATCGTTCCCGGAAGACTTTCTCTTCGAGCGTGACGAGCGGGGAGGGGGCGGGGGGCTCGGTAGCCGGCGGTTCCACCGCGAGCGGGACCGCGGCCGGGGAGGGCCGGGCCGGTGCGGACACCGGGTCCGGAGCTCCGGGCTCGGGCGGAAAGAGCCGGTCGAGCTCGTCGTCCGAGAACGGTCCGAACCGGCGGCCGGTGAGGGAGCGCGTCCCGTGCGAGTGGGCCGCGCTGGCGGCACGGGGCGGCGAGGGGACGCTCCTCCCCCCGCGACGCTCGGGCGGCAACGGCATCGACGGCATGAACCAGAGGTCCCGGTCCCGGGCCCCGAACGGGTGGAGCGAACCGCTCCGAGGCGGAACGTACGCGGTGGAACCGACCGGAGGGATCACCTCGGCCCCGAGGTGCGAGCCGGCCGGGCGGCGCCATCGTTGCCAGATCTCCTCGCCGCTCCAACTGACGGACGAGGAGGCGACGCGGCCGAGCCCGCTGTGGGGAGTGGACTCGGGGCGGGCCGGGCGTCCGCCGGGAGCGGGACGGGGCCGTGCGAGCGCCGGCGGGGCGGCCGCGGCCGGACTCGGAGAACGGAGCCGATGGTAGCTCACCGAGCTCACGAGCGCTACCGCACCGACCGCGACGAGTCCGGCGGCCACGTACGGCGACACGACCGGTCCGACGCCGGCGAGGGCGAGCCCTCCCGCGCCGACCGCGGCGGCCCCGGCGAGGGGCAACAGGTATCGGCGCGATGCGGGCGCGACCTCCTCCCCGGAGTCGGCCCCGCGGGTCGTGCGAGAAGAGTGGGCCGTAGCCACGCGACTCGCTCGGGCGGGGGTGGGATTAACCTATCGAAGCACGGGCAACGGTTCGAAGTCCGCGCGGGCGTTACGAGGCGCTCCGGGGGTCGCCGGCGCGCCCTCCCGTCATTCGGGCTCGAGGGATCGCAAGTCCGGGCGGCGGAGCTCCTCGCGCACGTAGGCGAGCCGCTCCTTGAGGGCGCCCATCGTGCCGAACCGACGTCCGATCGACTCCACCGCGTCGAGCCGGCTCGCGGGCACCCCGTCGATGACGTTGGTGACGATCTTCTCGGCGTACGCCCGCCAGCGCTTCGTCATGAGCCGCATGTACCACACGAGCTCGGGCGACGCGTAGCGGATCCCGGCGACCTCCTCCGAGTGTTCCTCCGAGAGGAACCGGAAGAACTCGACGCCGGTCCGTTGCCCAGCGAAGGTCGCGGCGTCGAGGATGTCGAGCGGCACGCCGCCGATCCCGAGGATGCGGAACCGCGCGAGCGTGCCGTCCTCCCAGTCGAAGGCGATCCCGGGCTCGGCACGCAGGGCGTCCAGCGTGCGCCGAAAGTCCGCGGTCGCCACCATCACGTCGACATCGCGCGTCGTCGTCGCGGCGGTGCGCGCGATCGCCTGGCCGCCGATCACGACGTACGGGATCCCCCGTCGGCGGAAGATCGCGTCCGCGGCCTCGACCTCGGACTCGGTCACGCGGCCTCCTCGAGCGGCGGGTTGTTGCGCTCGATCCAGCGCAGCTCCTCGCGAGGCAAGGGCTCGCCGACCCGCGGGAGCGCCGGCGCGAGCTCCTGGAAACGGACCTTCGTGGCGGCCCGCTCGAGGCCCTCGTTCCGGATCCTCCGATAGAGCTCGTGCGGGTCGATCTTAGAGCGGTTGCGGACCGCGACGACCCGAGCGGCGAGGGGGTCGAAGCGAAGGAGCAGCGTCAGCAGCTCCACGAAACCGGGGTCGCGGAGGGCCTCGGCGTCCCGCACGGGGAGGATCCGGTAGTCGCTCGCGACCTTCCCGGCGAGCCGCTCGGGCACGGCGAGCCACGGGCGGAAGCGGACCGGGTACCCGTGCGCCGAGACCCACTCCGACGTGAGGAGGTAGGCGGGCACGCGATGCCGGCGGAGGCGCTCCACGTCCCGGGTCGACCGGACGCGCGGGCGGTACTCCTCCCGGGGCCGGCCCCGGGCGCGCGGGGCGACGACCCGCATCTCGCGGGGGAGGGGCCGCTCCCCGGGCTCGCGGACCAGGCTCTCTTCGAGTCGCATCCGTCGAACAAAGGTTGATAAATATATATAATAGATTGCAGGCGCGCCGGGCCGCCTCGATTTTCGGATTCTCCGAGGTCCTCCGTACCTCTGCCTCCAAAGGGTAGATAGCTCGCACGACCGATGGGACCCCCTCCGCCCCGGGGGAGAGTCGGTCGTGTCGCGCGACACCGCGTATCGGATGCCCCAACCGGTGTTCGACGAGCCGGTGTTCAGCGAGAGCAAGCCGACGCCCGACCCGACCCGGTTCCGCGTGCCCCATCCATCCGACGCGGCGCTCTACCAGCGGATCCAGCAGCTGCTGTACGAGGACGTGGTGACGTTCCCGCCGGCGCGGGGGACTCCCTCCGACCTGTACGCGCTCGCGACCGCCTGGGGGCCCCACGGGCCCGAGGTCGTCCGCTCGATCGAGGAGGCCGGACGGATCGTCTTCCACACCGTCGGCGACATCGGGGCGTCCACGCAGGGAAAGTACCCCGGCGAGCTCCGCGTCTCCGACGTCCTCGCCCGCGAGGCGCAGCTCGCGGCACCGTCCGAGCGGCCCGCCTTCCTCTACCTGCTCGGAGACCTCGTCTACGACTTCGGCGAAGCCCGCTACTACTACGACCAGTTCTACGAGCCGTACCGCAACTACCCGGCGCCGATCTTCGCGATCCCGGGGAACCACGACTCGTTCATCGTGCCGGGCTCGCCGGTCGCGCAGTGGCCGCTCGCCACGTTCCGGCGGAACTTCTGCTCGGAGGAGACGGTCGTCACGCCCGAGGCCGGCTCGCTCCACCGCACCGCGATGACGCAGCCCGGGGTCTACTTCGCCCTGGACGCCCCGTACGTCCGGGTCGTCGGACTGTTCAGCAACGCTCTCGAGGACCCCGGGGTGATCTCGAGCGAGGGCGGGCGCTGGAAGGGGGTGCCGGACTACCAGCTCGACTTCCTCGCGGCCCAGCTGCGCCGGGCGAAGCGCGAGCGGTACGCCGGCGCGCTGCTCTTCGCGGTGCACCATCCGCCGTTCAACTACGCGCCGCCCGCCGGAGCACCCGGCGGGGGCGGCGCGCACGGGGGGAATCCCGCGATGCTCGCCCAGATCGATGTGATCTGCCGCGCCGAGGGGGTCTACCCGCACGCCTTCCTCGCCGGGCACGCGCACAACTACCAGCGGTACACGCGAACCGTGCAGTTCGGCGAAGGGACGTACGAGGTGCCGTTCCTCGTCTGCGGGGGCGGGGGACACGACGTCCAGTCGCTCGTCGCCGCCCGGCACGGGTCCGAGGCGAGCGAGCCGGCGAACGGCGCCGACGTCTCGTATCTCGACGTCCATCCCGCCGTCGACGCGAAGGGTCTCCGGCTCGACCGACACGACGACCGGTCCTACGGTTTCCTGCGGGTCGTGGCCGACGCGGCCCGGATCTCGTTCGAGTTCACTCCCGTGATCGTCGGGGCCGAGCCGGGCGTGGCCGCCGACACCGTCACGATCGACATCGCCCGGCACGCCCTCGTACCGGCCCCTCCACCGCCCCCGTCCGAGGACGTCGCGGACAAACCGAAGGGGCGCCGGGGCCCCCGGCGCGGTCGAGCGGAGTAGTCCGGCGCGGCGGCCCGGTGACGGCCGGAACCGTTTGATACCGCCCGGCGATCGGGCGGCGATGCCCCCGTCGAAGGGTCGACGATTCCGGCTCGAGGCGACCTTCGACGCCCCGTCGGACTTTGCGTTCCGATGGTGCACGGACTATTCCCCCGAGGATCCGGAGATCGAGAAGGACGATTACGAGCGCCGCGTCCTCTCCCGTGGGAGCCGCCGCGTGCTCTACCAGGACCTGGGTCCTGAGGGAAAAGGGTGGTTCCTCAACACCCAGACCGTCACCCTCCGACCTCCCGGGAACTGGCACGCCGAGTCGGTCGGGACGTACCGCTCCTGGTCGATCGACTACTCGGTCCGCGCCCTCCCCGACGGTCGCACGCGATTCGCCTTCGACGGGATCCGGCGGATCACGCCGCTCGCCGGCCGCGGTCCCACCCGGGCCGAGGTCGAGGAGAACCTCCGTACGCTCTGGACGCGATTCGGCCGCGCGCTCGCCCGGGACTACCGCCGGACGTCGGGTGGGTCGGCGCGTCGGCAGCGCCCGGGATAGCTCACGCGTTCCGCCCCACGACCCGCCCCGGACCGGGCTCGTCGGGCACGGTTCGCTCCGCCATGCGAAGGAACTCCTCGACGAGGCGAAGGTACGCCGCCCGTTCCTCCCAGAAACTGACGTGCGAGCTCTTCGGGAACACGTGGAAGAACGAGCCCGGGAGCGCCCGGTGGATCCGGGCCCCGACCGCCGGAGTGACCTCGTCGTACCGGCCGTGGAGGACGAGGGTGGGAACGCGGATGCGGCGGAGCTCCGAGGTGAAGTCGACGTCCTTGATGCGGCCGACGATCGTGAACTCGTTCGGGCCGTTCATCGTCTCGTAGACCGGTCGGCTCGTCCGGAGCAGCGTCGAGACGATCTCCTCGGGCCACGGAAGGAGCCGGCAGACGTGCCGCCGGTAGAACTCCATCGCGGCGGCCTCGTAGTCGGGATGGTGGAACTCCCCGCGCGCCGCGTACCGGGCGAGCGTCGCCCGGGTCCGCGCCGGTAGGAGTCCCACGAGCCGCCGCATCTCCCGCACGGCGAACGGAACGTCGGAGAGCCCGCCGGTCGAGTTCAGGCTCCAGAGGTGCCGGGAATGGCGGACGGCGTAGGCGAGGACGAGCAACCCGCCGTAGCTCGACCCCATGAGGTGGACGCGCTCGTTCCCGAGCGAGCGCCGGACGGCGTCGAGCACGCGGAGGTCGTGCTCGACGGTGAAGAGCCGGGGATCCGGAGGAAGGTCGGAGCGCCCGCAGCCGAGTGCATCGTAGAAGACGACCCGATATCCGCGGCGGGCGAGGTCAGCGAGCGGCAACAGGTAGTCGTGGGTCCCTCCCGGACCTCCGTGCACGCAGAGGAGCGTGCGGGCGCGGTTCCGCTCCCCGAACGTACGCACGTAGATGCGGTAGCCGTCGACGTCCAGGAATCGCGATCGCGAACCGTCCGTCACGTCCGGGGGAGACCGGCCCCGGTAGATGAGCTCGCTCGAACCGGCCCGGGCGGTTGGTGTCGCGCCGAGATAAACCGGCCCGCGCATCGGCACGGGGAGGGCTCGTATCGGGCCGATGGCCGAGGGAGATCTCCGTCCCTCGCAGACGACCGGGGAGGCCGGAGGGGTCCCGGTCTTCGAGCGGCCCCCCGCGCTGGTCCAGTTCCTCGACGCGACCGAGGACGCGATCCGACTGCGCCTCGCGAAGCTTCGGCTGTTCGACCGGATCTTCCTGCTCGAGCGGGACTGGATGACCCGCATCACGATGCTGATGGTGATCTGCTCGATCCTCTGGGGCGCGGTCGGCGGCTTCGACGCGTTCGGCTTCCAGACGCAGGTCGTCGCCTACGCGACCCAGTCGGCGGTGCACCTCTCGAACGTCGAGATCTACTCCTCGGTCACGCTCCACGGTCTGCGCGAGCTCTTCGGATTCGCGCAGCAGCTCGAGATCGCCCTCCTGGGGCTCCTCCTCGTCAACGCCCTCGGGATCGTCCCCCGCCACAAGTGGACGCTCTACTCGGTCGTCGGCCTCCTCAACGCCTCGATGCTCTTCCTCCAGGGGCCCGTCTACCTCTTCCCGTTCAACGACAACTACTTCCCGGCCGTCGGCTGGTACTTTCTCTCGCCGCTCGGCGTCAACGGGCAGAGCTCGTACGTCGTGAGCCCGCTCTGGTTCCTCGGGTGGCTCGCGCTCTGCGCGGCGATGTTCCTGTGGATCGGCTGGGTCGTCTCCCACCTCCTGCGCTGGTATCGGGCGAACCGGGCGAAGGCCGCGGGTCGACCCTACCCGATCTTCCTCTGGTTCGTGATGGCGACCCTCGTCCTCATCCCGCTGACGTACGCCCCGCTCGTCGTCTCGACGGTCTGGGACGTCGGGACGGCCTACGCGGGCTGGCCGATCAACGCCCTCGCGAACCAGGTGATCTTCTGGATGTTCGGGCACGCGCTCGTCTACGTGCTCTTCCTCATCCCGATGATCGAGCTCTACTTCCTCATCCCCATCCTCGCTCGGCGACCGATCTACAGCTACCGCTTCGCGGTCGCCGCGGCGATCCTGTTCGTCCTCCTGACGCCGCTCCTCGGCATCCACCACCTGTTCCTCGCTCCGATCCCCGCCTGGGAGACGTGGGCGACGATGGCGCTCTCGTTCGCGATCGTGCTGCCGTCCGCGATCACGTTCTTCTCGGTCTGGATGACCGTGAAGGGGGTCCCCCGGGCCCAGTGGGAGTGGAACGCCGTCGCGCTGTTCGCGCTCCTGAGCTTCGGCGGCGCGATCTTCGGCGGTCTCACGGGACCGACCCTCGCGACCATCCCCTGGGACGTCGACGTCCACAACTCGCTCTACGTGCTCGGCCACTTCCACGCGATCACGATCCTGTCGATCGTGGCGGGCGGCTTCGCGCTCGTCTACGCGGTCTTCCCGATCCTGACGGGCCGGCAATGGTTCAGCGCCGCCCTCGCCCGGATCCACTTCGTCCTCACCGTGATCGGCGGCGCCACGATCGTCCTCGCCTTCGAGGAGCTGGGGAGCCTCGGCGTCCTCCGGCGCGAGTTCATCCTCCCCATCGTCCCCGCGATCACCTTCTACCAGCTGATCCTGCTCGGAGGGATCGTCGTCATCCTCTCCGGGCAGCTCTTCTTCGTCGCGAACGGCGCGCTGACGGTGTTCCGCGGGGAGCTCTACAGCGCCGCGGGGCTCTCGTTCGACGAGGCGATCCGGCGCGCCGCGCAGTCGACGGCCCCGCGGAGCGCGCGTGTCCCGATCGGCGACATTCCGTTCTCGCGCCGGATGCCGCGGAGCCGGCGGGAGCGCGCGGAAGCCGGTTGGTCGATCACCGTGGTCGTCCTCCTCGTCTCCGTGCTCGTCCTCGCGACCCCCGGCGCGCTCTCCGTGAGCAACACGATCGACGGCACGGGCACGGACCCCGCCGTCTCGGAATACATCGGCCTCTACGGCCAGCAGTACTACTGGACCGCGACCGAGAAGGGCCTCGTGAACGGGACGTTCGACAACGCGCTCGTCGTGGAGGCGGGGAGCTGGGTCCAGGTGAACCTCACCGCCACGGGGGCGACCCAATCGCTCCTGGTGCCGTTCCGCGATCAGGCGGTCGTCGACGTGCAGGCCGTTCCCGGCTCGGACTCCTACGCGGTCTTCCAGGCGCCGAGCGTCCCCGGTGTCTACGGAGCGCCGGACGGGGAGTACGACGGGCCGTGGTTCGGCCAGGATGTCTCCGCGCTCATCGTGCTTCCGGACCCGAACGCGACCGGGGCCTCCCTCGCCGCCTTCGCCTCGAGCGGGGGCGGCGGGGACATCTACAATCCCCCGGTCGAGCCCGTCGCGGGTCTCTCGCTCGTCGGGGACGGCGAGGGGCTCTTCAACAGCTCCGTGCCGGGTCCGACGATCTCGGCGAGCGCCCCGGCCGCGGGGGGACCGGTCGCCTTCGACTGGGAGGTTCCGCTCTCCAGCATCGACGCCGACAACTATCTCGTCAACGTCACGTCGAACAATCCGGACGCGCAGCAGCAGTACGTCGTCGCCCACAACTACACGCTCCCCTTCGACATCGGGGTCTACCGCATCGCGCCGGCCACCGGGCTCTCCGTGGTCACGCAGGGCGACCTCGTGATCGACCGGGAGACGACCGAGTCGGCGAACCTCACGCCGGGCGTCTACCTCTACGGGATCGTCGCGCCGGTCGACTATTCGTACAACCCGGCGGGCGACTCGGGCGACGGCACGGGGATCCAGACCGGGTTCGTGATGGGCCTCTGGGGGGTACTGTGGGTGAGCACGGAGTGACCGACCCCGCGCCGACTCTGGCCCCCGCGAGTACGTCGCGCGGCCTCTCCCCGTTCACGGCCTTCGGCCTCGTGGCGATCGCGGCGGCCGTCGGGGCGGTCTACGAGATGTCGTACTACGCCGGCGACTCCGCGCTCTCCCCGGGAACGCTCGGGACCACCGTCGGGATCGTGATCGCGCTCGTCGGGTTCTTCGTGTGGGGCCTTCGCGCGCCCCCGAACGAGTGACGGGACGCGGCGGCGAAACGCCCGCCGACAGCCTGTCGCCCGGGGTCCCGGCCGCCCGTCGGGGAGCGCTTAACTGGCCGCGCGCGGATTCGGCGTCATGCCCGTCGCACGCCGCCGGCTCGCCGCGATCATGTTCACGGACATGGTCGGCTACTCGGCCCTCGCGCAGCGGAACGAGGCGGCCGCGCTGAAGCTGCTCGACCGGCACAACCGGCTCCTCCGCCCGGTCTTCGCCCGGTTCGCGGGCCGCGAGGTGAAGACCGTCGGCGACGCGTTCCTCGTGGAGTTCGAGAGCGCGCTCGACGCGGTGCGCGCGGCGATCGAGGTCCAGCGCGAGCTCGACAAGTACGACCGCTCGGCCGCCGAGGGCCTCGAGATCCGGGTCCGGATCGGCGTGCACGTCGGCGACGTGGTGCAGCAGGGCGACGACGTCCTCGGGGACGCCGTCAACATCGCCTCGCGCATCCAGCCGCTCGCCTCCCCCGGCGGCATCTGCCTCACGCAGCAGGTCGTGGACCAGGTCCAGACGAAGATCGCGGAGCGGCTCGAGCGACTCCCGCCAACGCCGCTCAAGAATCTCCGGGGTCCCGTCGCGGTCTACCGGGTCGTCCTGCCGTGGGAAGCCCCCGCCCTCGGGTCCGGCGCGGCCACGGGCAGCGGCCGTCAGCTCGCGGTCCTTCCGCTCGCGAACATCAGTCCCGACCCGAACGACGGCTACTTCGCCGACGGCCTCACCGAGGAACTGATCTCCGTCCTCTCGCAGGTCGACGGGTTGAGCGTCATCGCCCGGACCTCGGTGATGCCGTACAAGGCCGCCCCGAAGTCGGTCCCGCAGATCGGCAGCGAGCTCGGCGTCGACTCCGTGCTCGAGGGGAGCGTCCGGAAGGCGGGCGACCGGATGCGGATCACGCTCCAGCTGATCGACGTGCCGACGCAGCGCCATGTCTGGGCGAGCAGCTACGACCGGGAGCTCCACGACGTCTTCGCGGTGCAGACCGACATCGCCGACCGGACCGCCGAGGCCCTCCGGCTCCGGCTCGGGACGACGGCCCCCGAGGGGGGGCGTCGCCGACCGACCGATAACCTCGCGGCGTACGACCTCTATCTGCGGGGCCTGGTCGCGGCGCAGGAGCGGGACGACGGGTATCTCGAGACGGCGGTCCGCTGGTTCTCGGAAGCGACGAAGCTCGACCCGAAGTTCGCCGAAGCGTACGCCGCGTGGGCCACGACGTACGTGATCGCCGCGGGGGAGCACGTCGCCATGCGCGAGGCGATCCCGAAGGCGCGCCGGCTCGCCGCGCGCGCGCTCCGCCTCGACCCGAACTCCTCCGATGCCCACGCGGCGCTCGCGAACATCGCCTTCCAGTACGACCACCGCTGGCGGTACGCGGAGGCCGAGTTCCGCCGGGCGATCGAGCTGAATCCGAGCAACGTCACGGCGACGCAGTTCTTCGGGACGATGCTCTTCGCGCTCGGCCGGTTCGAGGAGGCGAAGGAGCTCACCCGTCGCGCGATCCGGCTGAATCCGGGCGGCGGCCCGAGCGCCCTCCTCGCGTGGATCGAGTACGAGAGCGGCGACCCGGCCGAGGCGATCCGGCAGGCGGAGGAGGGCCGGGACCGAGAACCGGGCGCGGCGCAGGGGCACTCGTACCTCGGCTTGCTCTACCTCGGGGCGGGCCGGCGAGGCGACGCGCGGCGGGAGGCGGACTTTCGGCTCGTGCGGCCGACCGAGGAGGAACGGTTCGACCACGCGCTCCTGAACGCGCTCGTCGGCCGGACGGCGGAGGCGCGCGCGATCGCCCGGCGGATCGAGCAGGGTACGGAGCCCGGGTACAACTCCGCGACGCATCTCGCGATGCTGTACTCCGCCCTCGGGGAGAAGCGTCGGGCGCTCTCCCTGCTCGAGAAGGACTACCGGGCGGGGGACCGGGTGCTCTGGCTCTGGCAGCGGGGGATCTACTTCGACCCGATCCGGGCCGATCCCCGATTCGTCCGCCTCCTGCATCGCTACGGCCTCCCGGCCGAGCCTCCGCGCCGACCGCTGCTCGCCGAACGGCCCCGTCGGCGGGTCCCGCGCCGTGGGACCCACCGGAGGCGGTGAGGGAGGACCGCGATGCGGAACCGGCTTCGGGAACGATGGCGGGCCTCGAAGGGTCCGGTCTTCGGCACGTGGATCTCCTCCGCGTCGGTCGTCGCGCTCGACGCGCTCCGCGACCTCGACTTCGACTGGTTCGTGATCGACACCGAGCATGCGCACGTCAACCCCGAGACCCTGGCCGCCCTCCTCGCGGTGCTCGGGAACGACGGGCCGACCCCGCTCGTCCGCGTCGGCAACCTCGACCCGTATCTCGTGAAGCAGGCGCTCGATGCGGGCGCCCACGGGATCCTCGTCCCGCTCGTCAGCACCGAACGTCAGGCGCGCGACGCCGTCGCCTACGCGAAGTACCCGCCGGACGGCGTCCGGGGCGCCGCGGCCGCGGCGGCGTCGCGCTACGGCGCCGAGCTCGCCGCCTACCTCCGCTCGGCGAACGCCGAGACGGTGGTCGGGGTCCAGATCGAGACGAAGGAGGCGCTGACCCACCTCGAGGCGATCGCGGGCGTGGACGGGATCGACGTGCTGTTCGTCGGCCCGCAGGACCTGACGCTCAGCCTGGGTCTCATCGACGACCGGGCGAACCCGCGCGTGCGGGAGGCGATGCGCGAGGTGGTGGCGGCGTGCGAGCGCCACGGGAAGGTCGCGGGAACGCTCGCGATCGACCCCGCGGAGAAGCGGGCGGCGGTCGAGCTCGGCTTCCGGTTCGTAGGGCTCGCGAGCGATGTGCGTTTCCTCGTCCAGGGAGCGAAAGAGTACCTCCGCTCCTGAACCGGATCAGGCGTCCGGGGAGCGGCGTCGCGCGGCGAGGAACGTCAGGACCTCCGCCGTGAGGAGGCCGGCGATCGCTCCGAGGAGCCCGCCGCCCCAGACGCCGAGGAGGATCGCGCCCTGGAGGAGCCCGGGTGGGCAGGCGGCCCCATTGTACGCGGCGTTCGGGCAGTAGGTCGTCGACTGGGCGAGCGTCGCCCCGATGCTCCCCCCACCCAGCCCGGCGAGCACTCCGCCGAGCGCACCGACCATCCCGCCGAAGCGGACGACCTCCTTGACCGGCGTGCCTTGGCGCTGGAAGACGAGGACGCCCACCCCGGCCGCGATCCCGACGAACGTGCCGCCGATCGCCCCTCCAAAGAAGGCCGCGGCCAGCGGATCCCCCGAGAACGCGCGAACCCAGTCGGCCGCGGCCGACTCGGCGAAGGCGCCCGACGCCGCCCCCGCCGCGAGACCGGCGAGCGACCCGACGACCGCGCCCAGGGCGGGTCGTCCGAGCCGGGCGAGGACGAACGCCCCGATCGATCCGGCGGCGGCCCCGGCGATCACGCCCAGGAGGGTGCCGACGTAGATCGCCGCATCGCCGCCGAGCAACGGGTGGGCGGCCGGTGCGTAGATCGGCACGACCGAGCCGAGGAACGAGCCCGCCACCGCTCCGACGAGCGCCGCGAGCCCTACCGACCAGTGGAGCGGAGAGGGAGAGCGTGCCATGCGAAGGAACGTCGGTGGGACGGAGGGTCCCTCCTTAAACCGGTCGGCCGAACGGAAGCGCCGGCCTACATACGGCGGAGGCCTCGGCGTTTCCGATGCGAGAACATACCGTGACCCGCGAGGCCGGACGCCAGCTGAAGGTCCGGGAGGACGGCGACCCCCGAGGCCGGGCGATCTTCTCCCTGCACGGCACGCCGGGCTCGCGCCTGCTCTACGGTCCCCACGTCGCCGACGCTCGGCGCCGGGGGATCCGCCTGATCGGGTACGACCGGCCGGGGTACGGGGAGTCGACGCCGGTCCGGGGTCGCCGGGTCGTCGACGCGGCGCACGACATCGTCGCGATCGCCGACGCGCTCGGGATCGAGAAGTTCGGCGTGTGGGGCCACTCGGGCGGTGGCCCGCACGCCCTCGCCTGTGCGGCCACGCTTCCCGGCCGCGCCGTCGCGGTCTCCTGCCTGGCGTCGCCCGCCCCCGCCGACGCGGACGGGTTGGATCCGTTCGAAGGGCTAGGCGAGGCGAACGCGGAGGACATGCGCCTGATGGAGTCCGACCCCGCCGCCTGGGAGGCGAAGGGGGAGGAGGAAGCGAAGATGATGCGGGAGGCCTCGTCGGAGCAGCTGCTCGCCATGCTGGACAGCCTCCTCTCGGAGGTCGACCGCAAGGCGCTCACGGGCGAACTCGGCGACTTCCTCCGGGCCCAGATGGCGGCGGGCCTCGCGGGCGGAGCCGCGGGGATGCGGGACGACAACCTCGCCGAGGGGAAGTTCGCCTGGGGCTTCGACCTCACGAAGATCCATGTCCCTGTCCAGATCTGGCACGGTCGCCACGACAAGATGGCCCCGTTCCAGAACGGGCGGTGGCTCGCCGACCACCTGCCGCGGGCCGAGACGCACCTCGAACCGGACGAAGGACACATCACGCTCTACGTGAACCGGGTCCCCGAAGCGCACGCCTGGATCCTCACCCAGTTCTGAGCCGATTAGGCGTCGCTGGGCCCCGGGGCCCAGCCGGCCGACTGCGCCCAGTCGTGGGCCGATCGGAGGACGGCCCAGACCGTGGGCTCTTTCGCCCGGACGTATCCCGGTCGATCGTCCCGGAACCGGCCCGCCAGCTCCCGTTTCACCCGGGCGTACTCCCGGGCGTCGGCGGGATGCGTTCTCAGGTAGTCGCGGAAGAGCAGGTTCAGCTGCTCGTCGAAGCTGCCCACGCGCCGGACGTGGAGGTGCGTCGCGGGGCCATCCGCCGGGCCGTCGAAAAAACGCTTCGAGCGATCCGGATTGTCGAGCAGGAGCCGGTAGCCGAGCCGCTCGAGGGGGCCGCGGTACGCCTCCTCGGGGGCGAGGTCTTGCACGCTCAGCTGGATGTCGATCACCGGCTTCGCGGCGATCCCGGGCACCGCGGTCGAGCCGACGTGGTCGATGCGTCGCGCCACGGGGCCGAGCGCCTCCCGGAGCGCTCGAGAGCGATCGCCGAAGTTCCGCGGCCAGCCCGGGTCGTACTCCACGACGACGATCGGCCCGCCGGGCATCGCGACGCGAGGTCCGGTGGCGGTTTAATGCCGGCCCGCCTCAGTCCGGTAGCGTCGCGACGAACCGGCGCACCCGCGGCGCCGTCCGGTCGAGATCGAGCACCAGTTCGAGGTGGCTCGCCGCCGGGACGAGCTCCAGCACGACCCCCGTCGGGACGTGGTTCCGGATCCGTTCGACGCGCTCCGGCTCGGCGCCGGCGCGCGCGATGAGGAGGATCGGCATCTCGAGGTGCGGCAGGACGCTCTTCGGGCCGGCCCATCGGGTCCACTCCGCGAGCTCGAAGGCGAGCATCTGGGGGTCGTTCTTGAGATACTCCGCGACCCACGGGTGATCGGGCGGGAGCGAGAAGACCGCCGACGCGCGTTCCCGGAACCGCCGGGCTCCGTCCTCGCCGACGAACGAAGCGTAGGCGCGGGCGCGCGCCAGCCGATCGTCGCGTATCACGGGCTCCGTGAGGTCGGCGCCATCGTACCCGTCGTGGTCGATCACGGCCCGGACGCGGCGGGGATACGCTTCGGCGACGGCGAACGCGAGCGTTCCTCCGTCCGAGAATCCCCAGAGAATCGCGCGATCGATGCCCGCGTCGTCCATGGCGGCGACGATGTCGTCCCGGTACTCCTCGATGCGATGCAGGGTCGGGTCGCGCGGCCGCCCGCTCTCCCCGTGGCCGCGCGGCTCCACCGAGAGTCGGCGGTGGTCCGGGAGCGCGCGTGCGTATCCGACGCGCCGCCCGGGCGCGATCGACCCCCCGAGTCCGGGGAGGAGCACTACGTCCGGACCGTTCCCTTCGAGCTCGTAGTGGATCCGGATCTTACGGCGCGTCGCGAACGGCATGACCGAGGCCCCCGGCCGGCCGCCGCGCTCCGAGCGCCGTCAGCCCTGCTCGATGTGCTCGGTGATGTGGCCGGCGTGCGCGGCGACCGCGGCGGGGTTCGCCGAGGAGTAGGTCGTTCCGCAGGTCTCGCACTCCATGTCGTCCGGCGCCGCCACCTTCGCCATGTGGGCCCGAACGGCTCCCGGTATAACAACACGGCGCGTGACGAGTCGGGGGGCGCCGGAAGAGGGCGGAAAGGCCCATCCGCTCCCGTCGGCTTTCCGGGTCGATGACCACCTACGATGTGCTGGTCGCCGGCCTCGGAGGAGCGGGATCGTCCGCCGCCTTCCATCTGGCCCGAGAAGGAGAACGCGTCCTGGGCCTCGAGCGGTTCGCGCCAGTGCATGCCCATGGGTCGTCGCACGGGCGCAGCCGGATCTACCGGACCGCCTACTTCGAGGGTCCGGAGTACGTTCCGCTGCTCCTGCGAGCGCAGGAGCTCTGGCGAGAGCTCCAAACGTCGACGCCCGAGCCGATCGTGCGGCCGACGGGGGGACTCATGATCGGTCGGCCCGACACGCCGACGGTCGCGGGGGCGCTGCGCACCGCCGAGCAGTGCCGCCTGCCCCACGAGCTGCTCGACGCCGCCACGGTGGCGAGCCGTTTCCCCCAGTTCGACCTTCGGTCGGAGGAGTCGGCGCTCTTCGACCCGAACGCGGGGGTCCTCTATCCCGAGAACTGTCTCCGCGCGCAGTCGGCCGGGGCGGTCGAGGCGGGAGCGGAGCTCCACTACGGAGAGCCGCTCGTCTCGTGGACCGCCTCCGCGCGCGGGATCACCGTCCGCACGCGCACGGCGGAGTACCGGGCGCGTTCGCTCGTCCTCACGACGGGGGCCTGGACCCGGGGCGTCGTCCGCGACCTTCGCCTGCCGCTCGAGATCGAGCGGCAGTTCATGTTCTGGTTCCCCGCGAACGAACCCGAGCTCGTGAGCGCCGATCGGATGCCCGTGTTCCTGTGGGACGCGGGCGACGAGTTCCAGACGTACGGCGTTCCCGACGTGGGCGACGGCGTCAAGGTCGGCTCCTGGCGGGGGAAGTTCTCCCGGACCCCGGAGCGTGCGGACCGGGAGCTGCACCAGTCGGACGCCGCGCCCGTCCGGGCGTTCGCCGCCGAGCGCCTGCGCGGCGTGCGCGCCCGCGAACGGGAGGTCGTCTCGTGTCTCTACACGAACGCGCCGGACCGGCACTTCGTCCTCGGGCCCCACCCGAAGCACCCGAACGTCGTCGTCGTGAGCGCATGCTCCGGCCACGGATTCAAGTTCATGAGCGTGCTCGGCGAGGTCGTCGCGCGTCTGGCCACGGGCGAGGCCCCCGGCTTCGACCTCGGTCTCTTCGACCCCGGCCGGTTCGGGCGCCGTCCGCGGAGCGGGTAGGGCGCCGTCTCCCCGCTCAACCCATCCGGACGCGACTGAAGTCGAAGCCGCACTTGTGGCAGAACGCCGCGTCGGGAGCGGCGGCGGAACCGCAGTTCGGACAGAAGCGGGCCGCGGACGTCGGGGACGCCGCGGCCGGCGCCGGCGAGACCGTCGGGGCGGGCGAGGGAGCAGGAGCCGGAGCCGGCGCCGGAGCGATGGGCCGAGGCGGAGGCACCGGCGCATACGCCGGAGGCGGAGAGTAGGCCGCGGGCGGCGGACCGAAGTACAGGCCGCATCGAGGACACTGCGGGGCCTGGACCGGCATCATCGTGCCGCACCGGGGGCAGGGGCGGTAACCCGGGGGTGGCGTCGCGGGTCCTGCGGCGGGCCGTGCGGGCGCGGGGGCGGCAGCGACGGGGGCGTAGGCCGGGGCGGCCGACGGAGTCGGGGACGCCGGTGCGGTCGGCCCGGGAGCGTATCCCGGGGGCGGACTCGAAGCGGAGTACGGGGCGTAGCCGGGCGGCGCGGCGCCCGCCGGGCCGTACGTCGGAGGCGTCGCGGGCCGACCCGATCGACGCCGAGCGACGACCGAGACCACGACGACGACCGCGACGAGGACCACGAGGGCGACCAGCAGGAGGAGGATCGGAATCCCGGCGATCGAACCCGAGAGCGGGTTCGAGGTCGAGCTCGGCGGCGCGCTCGCGGTCCCCCCCGAGCACGGGCTCGACGGGGTCACGTTGAGCTCGCCTCCCGCCTTGAGCGTGCAGTGCCCGAGATAGGTCGTGGTGCCGCCCTCGGAGACGTTGACGAAGTACTGGCCGGGGTAGAGCGTGACCGTGGCGCCCCCGCCCTCGAACGGCGTCGGGGTGCCGTTGACGAGGAGCGCGCCGGTGCCGCTTCCCCCGGTGAAGTTGAGCACTCCGACGTCGGCGGAGGAGTACAGCTGGCGCAGGGTCGCGTAGCTGTCCGAGCCGGCGAGGAGATGGGCGGAGAGGTTGCCCGAGACCGTGTTGTACTCGAGGACGTCCTCGACGTCCTCCGACCCTTCCGCGGTCTCCGCACCGAAGTCGAACGCGTTGAGCGGCGACTCGAAGTTGTTGCCGTTCCAGGCGAGCAGCTGGAGCTTCGTGTTCGACTCCGCGTCGTAGGTCTGGGACCCTCCGCCCGGCCCCCCGAAGATCAGCTCGAGATCGTAGGGGATGTTCAACGGGTTCGTCTCGGTACCGGTGACGACGAAGCCGTAGAACGTGCTGGGATTCGCGGCCCAGGGGAAGTCCACCACGTCGTAGGCGTACTCTCCGCCGCCGTCGGCGTAGACGAACGCCACGCCGGGCTGTCCGCCCGACGTCTCGAACGCGTCCATTTCGAGGGTCACCGTGCCTCCCTCCGACCAGGAAACGTCCTCCCCGCCGGGTTGGGTGTCGAGCGAGTCGTCGGCGTACCAGTCCCCGTGCGCCCCGGTGTTGACTGTGCCGTTGCCCGAGATCGTGCTGTTGTACATCTCGGCGCCGGACGCCGACTCGTTCCAGACGTTGTCGATGAACTCGGCGATGTCGTCCGAGCTGCTGTTGTACAGCAACACGTCCTGCGTCCAGTAGACGTACTGGACGCCGCCGGCCACGAAGACCAGCATCGCGTTCAGCTGGAGCCCGAAGTACGGGGAGAGGTCTCCGAGCGAGGAGTTCTCGACCTCCACGTTCGAGTCGAGGGTGACGACGCCGCGCACGGCCGGGGTGAAGTACGTGTAGCCCGTGCCACCGGCCGAGGTCACGCCGTAGTCGGCGATCCCCATCGGCGCCGGCTCGGTCGAGTAGTAGTCGAGCGGGTTCACCTGCTCCGGGCTCTTCGTCGCCCGCGGCTGGGCCAGCGAGGAGTGGACCATGTGGTTCGACGGTCCGACGCGGCTTCCCAGCGCGGAGAGGGCCGGGGGCGCATGGTAGGCGCCCGTCGTCGCGGAAGGACCGGTCGACGCACGGCGAGTGCTATCGCCGAGCCCGGCGGAGACGACGAGCACGACCGCGAGCGCGAGGCACAGGGCGACCGACACGAGCGATCGGTGCCGAAGGCCCCGCAGCCCGCCGATGACGAACCACCCGAACGGACCCAAGGCGAGCCATTAGATGAATTGGTCGTCGGTCGTTCGCGAGAGGAGGCTCCCTTCGCGGGGGTCGCGCGCTCAGCGGTTGGAGAGGGCGCCGGCGAAATCGGCCATCGTATCCAGGACCCGGACCCGGTCGGCGGACCTATCGAACACAGCGACCAGGATCGACTGGGGACCGGCACTCAGGATCGCGGTCTGCGAGACGCCGCCTTCCGCCACGACCCGGTCGGGTGGCGGAAGGTCGAGCTCCCGGTTGGCCGTCACGGCCGCACCCATCACGGTCGCACACATGATCGCGAACGTCTCTGCATAGACTCCCTCGGGGAGGTCGGCGAACAACACCACCCCGTCGCGCGAGAGGAGCGCGGTCGCGATCGCGCCGGTTCGGCTCTTCAGGTCCTTCACCATGGCGGCCCCGTTCGCAGTAGCCCACATTTTCTTCCTCACGGCGGCCGCGGGACGAATCCCACATGGGGGGCTCCGGCGCGCGTATCCTCCGTGACCACGAAACTCGGGAAGCCCGGGCGAACGCCCCGGACGATGACACCGATGTCCTCCCGACGCACCGCGAACTCCATATCCACCATGCGCCGGATGCCAGGTGCGCACCCGACTCCGGGAGCGAGGATGCCGAGCCCGAGGTGCCCGAGCGTCCGCACGCGCTTGATCCCGTGGTAGTACAGTTTGAGCGCCTTCTCCGAACCGAGGAGGGTGTCGAACACCTCGAACGCGAAGTACTCGATGATCGGTTTCTTGCGCTGCCCCTTCGCCTCCCGTTCCGCGGCGACGACCTTCTTCAGCGCGAGCGTCTGCTTGATCGGGTCACCGTCCTCGTTGGCGAGATTGACCACGTAGGCGGGCCCCCGGTCCTCGCCCACATAGTCGATCACCCGCACGCGCGTGTCGAATCGCCGGCGGGTCGCGAACCGGGTCAGCCGGGAGCGGAACAGGTGCGGCGAGTCCCGCGACGGGAGGACCGCGACGATCCCTCGCGACTGGTAGAGGAAGTTGAGGCAGGTCGGGGTCGTGAGGAGGTCGAGGTCCTCGAGTCCGACGGACTCGTCGATACTGAATACCGCCATGGTCCCGCGGGGGAATCCACCGCCCAAGATCCGGTCGAAATCCGGGATGCCGCTCGAGAAGCGGCCCTCCGGGTCCTCGATCGCGTCCCAACCCGCTTCGGTCTCCCTCGTCTCGTCGCGCGCCGGCATCGACACGGAATGGCGGCCGGGGGTTCATAGAACCGTGGGCCCGGAATCGCGGATTTTCTGACGGTGAAGTGACCGTGTTTCCCGGTGGGCGAAAAGTAGGAATCGGTGGTCTCGCCGCGGGATCCGGAAGTCCGGACGCGAAATCCGGTAACCGGAACGACGGGTCGGCCGACAGAATTCTGTCCGCACCCGCGGCTTCCGGAGGCGGGTTCGGGAGCCTACGTCCGTCGCCCTCCGAGCTCCGGGTACCGAAAGCAGTCCCGCGTGTGGTCGTTCACCATCCCGACCGCCTGCATGTGCGCGTAGACGATCGTCGAGCCGACGAAGGAGAATCCGCGCCCTCGCAGGTCGGCGCTGAACTCGTCCGATTCCGGCGAGGTCGCCGGCACCTGGCGCCACGATCGCCACCGATTCTGTCGGGGCTCTCCCCCGACGAACTGCCAACAGTAGTCGTCGAAGCCGCCGAACTCTCGCTGGACCGCGAGGAACGCCTTCGCGTTGTTCACGGCGGAGGCGATCTTCGCACGGTTGCGGATGATGCCGGGGTCGCGGGCGAGCGCCCGCTGCTTCGCCGCAGTGTACCGGGCGACCTTTTCGGGCACGAAGTGGTCGAAGGCGCGCGCGTAGCCCGCCCGCCGGTGGAGGATCGTGGACCAGCTGAGGCCGGCCTGCGCGCCCTCGAGCATCAGGAACTCGAAGTGGAGACGGTCGTCGTGGACCGGGTTCCCCCACTCCCGATCGTGGTACTCCCGCATCAGCGGGTCGTCCAACGAGGCCCAGGCGCAGCGCCGCCGCCGGTCACCGGCCACGGGAGCAGAGAGCTCGAACCGCCGATAACTCCGGTGGCCGCCCTCGCGCCCGGTGCCGCGGGCGAGGTCACGAGGGGAGCGGTGCGGGGGCGTCCTTCGGTCGGTCAAGGAACGCTCGCCGGACACCGAGCCCGCGGCCGACGAGCAAGCCGATGCTGACCCCGTAGACGAGGTCGAAGGCGATCAGGATCACGAGGGAGCCGACCGAGAGCGAGGTCGGGATCGCGAACGACGCGAAGGCAGCGAGTCCGAACATCCAGATCTCGACCGCCACCCGGACCACAAAGAGGACGAGGGTGAGGACCGGAATGATGAGCGGCAGTCGATAGTAGACCGCCCCGCCCGCCCGCGTCTCGAACTTAACCCGGCGGCGGACGATCGGCTCGGCGACGAGCGCCGCTCCGACCACGATCGCCGCGTACGGCGCGAGGAGGGCGAGCCCGATCGGACCCCACGTGCCCCAGGCAACGTAGATCGTTGTCGCGGCGAAGAAGGCAAAGAGGAACATCGAGAAACCGCCGTACGCGAAGATCCGCGTCGGTCCGTACTGCGCGCCCTGCGCGAGCGCCACCGTCCGCCGGACCATGATGAGGACGATGATCGCGAGGACGACGAGGGCCGAGGTGTCGGCTTGGGAGAGCGAGGCCACGAGCCCCGGTGTCCGTGACCCGCCTATACCTTCTACGGTGTCTCGCTCGGCGCCAGCTACTGTTCCCGGGCGAGGCTAGTGACCTCGCGTAACGGCGCGATTAACCCCTGTCGGGCCGTGGACGGGACGAGAGGGCCACGGCCCGCGGCCCCAGGAAAGAAATGACGACCACCACGGTGCGGACTTCGTCCGGTCAGGTATCGGTGACGACGAGCGAGGCGGGCGGCGGTCGACCGTTTCTCGTCCTGCATGGGGGCGCGGGTCCGGCTTCGGTCGGCGCATTTTCCGAGCAGCTGGCGAAGGGGGGCGATGCCCGCGTCATCGTTCCGGTGCATCCGGGATTCGCCGGAACGCCGAGGCCCGAGGGTCTCACGACGGTCCGCGGTCTCGCGGAGGTCTACGCCCGCCTGGCCGACGCGCTGCGGCTCGAGGACGTCACGGTCGTGGGGAATTCGATCGGAGGCTGGGTGGCGGCCGAGCTCGCGCTCCTCCAGAATCCTCGGATCGCCCGGAGCGTCCTCGTCGACGCGGGGGGCCTTGTGGTGCCGGGCGTCCCCGTGCTCGACGCGCTGAACCTGCCGCTGGCAGAGCTCATGGAGCGAAGCTATCGGCATCCCGAGCGGTTCCGGATCGATCCCACGAAGCTCTCCGAGTCCCAGCGAGCGGCCATCGCATCGAACCGGGCGACCATGAAGATCTACCAGGGAGCTGAGTTGGCCGACCCGACGTTGCTCGGGCGTCTCCCCGCGATCCGGACCCCGACGCTCGTGGTCTGGGGCGGCGCCGACCGCATCTTTCCCCGCGAGCACGGGGAGGCCTACGCACGGGCGATCCGGGGGGCCCGCCTCGTCGTGATCGAGGAAGCGGGTCACTTGCCGCCGCTCGAGACGCCCGAGCTTCTGGTGCCGCTCGTCCGAACGTTCTCCGGGTCGTAGCGTCCCGCCCACGTGCGGCGCAGTGCCGGTCTTACGAACTCGAGGAGGGAGCGGAGGGGCGCTCTCCGAACGCGCGAAAGTCCCGCAGGCTGAGCAGCACCACGCCCGTCACGAAGATCCCGAGGGCCGCGACCGCGAAGGTGATCCCCACGCCGTAACGCGCGATGAGTAAGCCACCCACGACCAATCCGGCCGGGATCGCGACGAAGGACCCGAAATCCCCGATCGACATCACGCGGCCAAGGACGCGGCTCGGTACGGTCGCTTGCATCACCGAGTAGTAGATGGTGTTCCCGAAGCCGATCATGAGGCCGGAACCGAGCGCCGCGACGACCGACAGGCCAAGGTTGGACGAGACGGCGAGGAGCCCGTAAAGGGCTGCCTCGGCGACCACCGAGCTCCCCATCCAGAGGCCGGCGCGCCGCCGCGTCGAGAGTCGGCCCACGATCAAGCCCCCCGCGGCGGTGCCGAGCGCGACCGCGCCCACTAGGTAGCCGAAGGCCGCCGCACTCCCCCCGAAGCGGGTCGTCGCGTAGACGACCAGGAATGGGCCGATGAACGCAGAGAGGAAGTTCGAGGGCAGGTAGCCGAACGAGACCTCCGACAGCGTGCGATCGCCGAGTACGTACCGCATCCCTTCGGAGAAGTCGTCCCGGAACGACGTCCGCTCACGGGCGGCTTCGCGCGGGAGGCTACCCAACGCGCCCGCGATCTGGAGGATAAAGATCGCCGAAAGCGCATAGGTCACCGCGTTGATCCCGAGGCCCCACACCGCTCCGAACAACGCGACGACGATGCCTCCGGCTGCGGAGCCGATGCTACGGGCGGCCCCGCCGCTCGAGTAGAGGAGGCCGTTCGCGTCCTCGAGCGACGTCGGGTCCACAAGCCGGGGGAGGATCGCCTGGCTGGCCGGTGTGAAAAGCGCAGAGAAGCTCTCCACGACCACCATGACTCCGAGGACCAGCACGAGGGAGAACCCGAGGAGGTAGAGCGCCACCGCAAGGACGGCCATTCCCGCCATCCGGGTGAGGTCGGCGGTGACCATCAGGGAACGACGGTTGTACCGGTCCGCGATCACGCCCGCGGCGAGACCGAGCACGATGCCCGGACCGATCTCGACGAGGCCCACATACGCGACATCGAGGGAGCTTTGCGTGTAGTGGTAGACGATCCAGCTGACGGCCACGATCGAGATTGCCGCCCCAAAGGTGGACGCCGCGCTCGACGAGAACAGGTGCCGGAATCCGGGGTACAGAAGCGAGTGGCCGATCCCATGCGGGGGCACGGGCGGCGGCGACGCGGGCGGTGTCGGAGTCGAACCGGGCATGGTCGGGTGGAGAGAGACCCGAGCGCCGGCGAGTTATAGGCCCCGTCCTCGAGGGCGGACGACCGGCGGAGCCGCGGCGCCCCGGAACGAGCGTCCGGTCGGAAGCGTCCCGGGTTCTTGGTGCCCGCACCGCTTATCGGAAGAGCCGGCTACGACTCGGCCGGATGGCGACCCCTTCCCGGACCTCCGCGCTTCCGTCGCTGATGGGCAGCACGGTTCGGAGGTCGTTCTCGGTCGGCAAGGTAAATCTGGTCATCGCCACCGCCGTGAGCCTCTTCTGGGGTTCGCTCCTGAGTCTGGCTTCGGGGACGACGTTCACCACCACGGTGCCGCTCCTGATCCCGCTGCTCGGAACGATCGGGGCGGTCGG
>JASHVA010000055.1 GCA_030039715.1 Thermoplasmata archaeon
CCTCGATGACGGCACCGCGCGCCGCCGCCAAGTCGTCGCTCCACTGTCGGGACTGCCCGATGTGGTACGGTGCGGAAGACGCCGGATGGGGCCCGTGCTCGATCAAGCACCGGCGCGGCGACCGCCGGTACCTGACCTGGGGAGGGCACGCCTGCGACGAGGGCTACGTGCCGCCGACCGCGGCTCCGGTCTTGACGCGAGCGGACGAGTTGAGCGGATTGCGTTCGACCTCGAGGGCATCGTCGGTCGGGTACACCTCGATCTCGAAGGCGGGCCAGGGCAAGCGGCCGGCAACGCGCCGGAGGGTCGACGGGTCCAACTCCAAGCGTCGGCGCCCGGGATCGAGGCGGTAATCGGCCGGCCCCACGCCCGCGCGCGCGGCCGCCCGGGCCCCCCAGCGCGCGAAGCTGCCGCGCCCGTCGGACTCGACGATGCCGAGGACGATCGTCCCGTCGGGCGTACGGTGGGCGAAGGACGGCGCCGTGCGTTCCGCGCGTCGGAGGAGCCGTTGTCGGAGCTGCACGCTGTCCTTGAACCGGGACGAGCAGTAGTGGACCGGGACCGATAGGCGCATCTCCCGCACCACGCGCTCGGCGACCGAGCGGCTCCCCCGTACGCCCCAGCCGTTCCGAGGGTCCACTCGGTATCCTCGGGCGTGCAGGGCGTCCTCGTTCGTCTCGGAGAACTCGAGCTCATTCAGATTCACGAAGTCGACCCCGATCTCCTCGAGCGTGAGGAGGAGCCGCCGGAGCTCCGCTTCCTTCTCGGGAAGCACCGGGATCTCGACCCCCCGACGGATCCCCCACGAAGGGGCCGCCTCCAGCACCGACCGGTAGGCTCCGCCCGATCGGCCGAGCGGTCCCCACAGGTAGTGTGGGATGTGGAGACGGAACTCGTCGAGCCCGGCGGTCGCGAGCCGACGGAGCTTCTCCGGGTTCGGCTCGTGAGTGTAGAGGTGGATGTTGTGCTCCGCCCCGAATTCCGACTTGAGGAGCCGAACGTAATGCTCGACCCGGTCCATCACCCCGAGCGGGTCGCCGCCGGTGATCCCCGTGCCCGCGGCCCCGATCGCCCGGGCCTCGTCGAGCACGTCGGCGTCGCTCGTCACCCTCCGCTCGTTGGCATAGGTCCCGTCGAGCTGGTTGCGTGCCGGGGAGACGGGGCAGTAGAAGCAGTGAAACCGGCAGATCCCGGTCACGAAGAGCACCATCTTCCGGCCCTCCTGGCACTGCACGCAGGCGGGCGAGAGCTCCCCGCGGAAGCTCGACGCCATGGGCAGGAGATGGAGACCGTTCGCGTTCATGGGAGGCGAGTCACGGAGCACCGTCAGTAAAAGCGTTGCCGCGTCCGGGCCGAGCCCACCGGTCGCGGCGCGTTGGAACCGGAGCGGTTCCCGCCCGGGTCCCACGAGCGTTCGTGACCTTCCGGTGGTGGCCGGACGCCACCAAGTGAGGCCGAGGAAGGGTCGGGGCGCACGCTCAAATGCCCCGCCCGGCTGGGCGCGGCCGGTTCCGGAGGGACGACGCCATGGAAATGCAACCGGGTCAGATGGCCTACGACCGCGCCAGCACCGTCTTTTCGCCCGACGGCCGGCTGTTCCAGGTCGAGTACGCGCTGCAGGCGATCCAGATGGGAGGGACCGCGGTCGCGGTCACCTACGACACCGGGATCGTGTTCGTCGCGTTCCGCAACCTGCCCGTGAGCTCGCTCGCCGACGCCGGCTCGGTCGAGAAGAGCTTCGCGATCGACACCGGTCTCGGTTGCGTGACGGCCGGACTGATCGCGGACTCCCGCGTGCTGGTCGAGTTCCTCCGAGTCGAAGCCCAGCGCCACCGCCTGACGTACGGCGAGCCGGTGCCGTACACGGTCCTCGGCCACGCGCTCGGGACCCTCCTCCAGCAATTCACCCAGTTCGGCGGAACCCGCCCGTTCGCGGTCTCCCTGCTCCTCGGCGGCTTCAACGGCTCGACCCCGGGACTGGTGGAGCTCGACCCGAGCGGCGCGACGATCGGATGGCGCGCCTACGCGATCGGCCGCAATCGCCGGGCGGTGGCCGACTACCTCGAGGAGAAGGTCTCCGACAAGCTCGACGAGGACGGAGCGTTCAAGCTCGCGGTCCAGGCGGTCGCCGAGGGTTCGCCGACCCCGTTCCAGCCGGAGGCGCTCGACGCCGCGATCCTCGAGCCGTCGAGCGAACTGCGCCGACTGCCGGCGGCCGAGGTGGCCCGACGGGTCCAGGGACTTTCGTTCATCGGCACGCCCGAGCGGCGCTCCAACGGACGCTAGGCGGCCCGGTCCGGGTTCGGCGTTCCTCGATCGCACGATGACGCGGCCGCTCGAACTCGCGCCGTCCGACGTGCGTTCCCTCTCGTCGTACAATCGCAAGGTCTTCGACCGGTTCGTCCGTCGGATCCGGCGGTTGCCGCCCCGCGTCGCGCGACGGCGCCGGGGGATCGGGCACGAGACGCTCTTCGATACGCTCGTCCACATCCTCAACGTCCAGGAGGTCTGGCTCGTCTACATCGTCCGGGGGCGCAACTCGGACGAGGAGCTCGAGGCGCTGTTCCAGGATCGGTCGCGTCGTCCCCGGGACTGGAAGGGGTTCGACGCCTACGCCCGCCGGGTCTGGTCCGGGGTCGATGCGACGCTCCGGTCGCTGACCCCCCGGGCGCTCGCGCGGCCCGTATCGGTCTTCTGGATGCCCGGCCGGTACACGGTGCGCGACGCCGTCCTCCAGGTGACGTTCGAAGAAGCGCATCATCTCGGAGAGATCATCGGGGCACTGTGGCAGGACGACCGGCCCTCCCCCGATATGACCTGGCTCGACGTCCGGCGCGCCCGCGTGCGCCGACGGCGCTCGTCCTAAGCGCGGCGCTTCGGATTCGGTCCCGGCGCCGGGGGCGCGAGCACGTGCCGCACGGCGGCCCGCAGGGTACGGCGGATGCGCGCGGGGTCGAGCCCGACGCTGAGGTCCCAGACGGCTCCCTGGAACAGCGCGACGACCTCGAACACGAGCAGGTCGAGGTCGACCCCGGGCGCGATCCGGCCTCGCCGGCGGAGCTCGCCGAGGAACCGCCGAAGGCTGCGGAGGTCTCCCTGATGGTCGTCGCGGATCGCCCGACGGATCTCGGGGTCGTGCGAGGCCTCTCCGAGGATCTCAAAGTAGAGGGCGATCTGCTGCCGTCCGAAGTCGTGGTCGAACGCCTCGTCGAACGTGTCGGCGAAGCGAGCGGCGGGATCGACGTCCTCCGCGAGCGCGTTGTCCATCCACCGACGCGCGAGCCGGCGGTTCCCGGTCTGGATTTCGCGCAGGAGGTGGACCTTGCTCGGGTAGTAGAGGTAGAGCGCGCCCTTGCTCACGCCGAGCGCCTCGGCCACGTCGTCCATCGTCGTGCGGCGGTAGCCGTTCGTCTCGAAGAGTCGCTGGGCGACCTCGGCGATGCGGGCCCGGGCCTCGGCCTTGTAGCTCGGCACGACCTTCGGCATCGGCTCGAGGAGCCGAACGGTCGGCGCCTGTAACTGACTTTCCGTGTGTTAAACTGACTCACGGACCGAAAACTGACTTATAGTCATTTTACTCATGCCCGGAACATGACGGCCCCGTCCTATCCGACCGAATCGCCGAGCGCTCCGACCCCGACCCCCGCCCCGGTCGCCGCTCCGCACTACCTGACGGGCGGGGTCGCGGCCGGGGTCGTCCTCGGGATCTTCCTTGCGATCCTGCTCGCGGGGCTGGACGGCCTCGTCGTCGCAACGGCGCTGCCGACCATCGCCCGCTCGCTCCACGCGAGCGACGGGATCACGTTCGTCGCGAGCGCCTACCTCATCGCCTCGACCGTGGCGATCCCGATCTTCGCCCGCCTCTCTGACCTCTCCAGCCGGCGGAATGTCTTCCTGGTCGCGCTCGGCATCTTCATCGTCGGCTCGGCGCTCGCCGGGCAGAGCCAGACCCTCGGGGAGCTCATCGCCTTCCGCGGCATCCAGGGATTCGGGTCCGGCGCCTTCCTCCCCGTCGGGATCGCGATGGTCGCCTTGCTCTTCTCTCCCGAGAACCGCACGCGCCTCACCGGCGTCCTCTCGGCCGCGGGCGGGATCGCGATCGTGGCCGGGCCGCTCGTCGGGAGCTACATCGTCAGCGTCACGACGTGGCGCTGGGTCTTCTACGTCAACCTGCCGATCGGCGTCGCCGCGATGGCCATCCTGTGGCTCACGCTCGGGCCCCTGCGGGCGGAGAGCCGCGGGCGGTTCGACGTCGTGGGGGCCGCGCTGCTCTCGGGGTGGGTCTCGGCGCTGATGCTGCCGCTGGTCGAGATCTCCGACCAATCCTGGGGCTGGACGACGCCCGCGTCGCTCCTCCTCCTCGGCCTCGCGCTCCTCCTCGCGGCGCTCTTCATCGTCTGGGAGCTGCGCGACCCCGATCCCGTCGTGCCCGTGCGCCTCCTCGGCCGGCGGGTGATCGCCGCCACGGGAGGGATCAGCCTCGTTACGGGGATCGTCCTCACGTCGCTGATCACGCTGCTCTCCGTCTTCGTCGGGCTCGTGCTCCTCCCCGGCGACGCGAACTCCGCGAACCTCATTCGGGATGTCGTCTACTTCTTCGCGATCCCGCTGATCCTCGGAGCGGTGTCGGCCGGCGCCCTCCTCACCCGCTGGTCGTACCGGACGGTGATGGCTCCGGCGCTCCTCCTCGCCGGCGTCTGCGGGCTCTTCCTCTACGGGGTCTCGGCCACGACCCCGCTCTGGACGCTCGCCTTCGGCATCGTGCCGGTCGGGGGCCTCGTCCTCCCCCTGATCCCGTTCGGTTTCGGCTCGGGGATCGGGCTCGCCGGCGCCACCATCGCGATCCAGAACGAGGTGCCCCGCCACGAGGTCGCCGCCGGGATCGGCATCACCCGGTTCCTCCAGAGCCTCGGCGGCGCGGTCGGCCTGTCGCTGTTCTCGGTCTACATCACCTGGCGGTCGACCCAGGGACTCCCCGCCGTTCCGACGCCGGCGGACGTGCTCGGGGCGGCGATCGCGGCCTACCGCGTGGTCTTCCTCGCGATGAGCGTGTTCACGGTCCTCGCCGGCTTCCTCGCGCTCGGGATCTCGGGCCGCGCGGTCGCGGCCCGGGACGCGGTGCCGTCGGGCGAGGGGGCGGCGTCCCGGGAGCTCACGGGGGCCGTGGGCGAGGCGTCGCTGCGAACTCCTCCCTGAGCCGCATCCGGCGTCGCGTCCGGTGGTACGTGACCGCGAAGCGGTGGGCTTCGTCGCGGACCGCCCGGAGCAGGAGCATCGGCGGCGCGTTCCGGTTCGGACGGAGCGGCTGGGCCCGCTCGGGCTGGTAGACCTCCTCCTCGCGCTTGGCGAGCCCGATCGTCGGGATCCGGTCCGCGAGACCGAGCGCGGCGAGCGAGGAGAGGGCCGCGGAGAGCTGGCCCGCCCCCCCGTCGATCAGGAGGAGGTCGGGGAGCGGCTCGGCCTCGGCGACCTGGCGGAGATAGCGGCGGCGGACGACCTCCGCGACCATCGCGAAATCGTTCATGCCCGGCACCGTCCGGATGCGGAAGCGTCGGTACTCCGACTTTTTCGGCAATCCGCGCTCGAAGACGACCAGCGAGCCGACCGCCTCGCTGCCCTGGAAGATCGAGATGTCGATCCCCTCGATCCGGCTCGGGATCGTCGGCAGCGTGAGGAGGCTCTGGAGCGCGAGGAGCACCTCCCGGGGCGTCGCCCGCGGAACGACCTGGTCGACCGTGGCGCGGGCGAGCCGCTCGGCCAGCCGGCCGAGCGCGGCGTACCGGCCGGTCGGTCGGAACTGCACGTCGACCCCGCGCGTCCCGAACAGCTCGTCGAGTGTCGCGTCGATGCCCGCGGGCCGCGGGCCGACCACGTAGATCCGCTCGGGCAGCTCGAGCCGCCCTCCGTAGTACTGCGTCAGGAACTGGCGGAGGACCTCCCCCGGGTCCGGAAGGTCGTCGGCGGGGATCGCCACGAGGTGGGGCTCCGTCCCCCGAACCTCGCCGTCCTCGACGCGGACGAGGCCGACCGCGACCCGCAGGGTCGACGGCTCCTGCGGGAACGCGAGGGCGACGACGTCCGCCCGCGCCGAGCCGCGTCCCAGGACCGACTGCTGCTCGGACAGCGCCCCGAGACCGGCGAGGGCGTCGCGCAGGAGCGCGGCCCGCTCGAACTCCTCGTGCGCCGCGGCCGTGCGCATCTCCCCCTCGACCTCGGAACGGACGAGCGGCGCCTCGCCCCGGAGGATCGCCACCGCGCGGTCGATACGGCTCCGGTACGCCGCGGCGTCGATCGCGCCGATGCAGGGGGCCGCGCACAGCTTGAGGTGGTAGTACAGGCACGCCTGCTTCGGCAGCCGCACGCAGCGGCGGAGCTGGAAGAGGTCGCCGAGAAGCCGCTCCACCCCGCGCGCCTCGCGGGCGCTGGTGTACGGCCCGAACAGGAGGAGGCCGGCGCGCCGACGCGGGCGGCGGACGAGGACGATCCTCGGGAACTCGTCCCCGGCGGTGACGGCGAGGTACGGGTAGCTCTTGTCGTCCTTCAAGAGGACGTTCATCGGCGGCTGGTACTGCTTCACCAGGCTCGCCTCGAGGAGGAGCGCTTCGCGCTCGGTCGCGGTCGGAACGAACTCGACGCTCGCGCTCTGGGCGAGGATCGTCCCGTCCTTCTCGATGCGAGCCCGCAGATGGTCGAGCACGCGGCGGCGCAGGCTCCGGGCCTTGCCGACGTACACGACGTCGCCGCGCGCGGTGCGGAAGAGGTAGACGCCCGGGGCGTCCGGCCCGCGGCGGAACCCTTCGCCGCTCGCCGCGGCGAGCTGGCTCGCCGGAACGAACGCGGGCAGCTCGACCGGGCGTTCGTCGCTCATCGCCGCGGGGCGCGCAACGCGGGGACGCCGGCCCGTAGGAGGGGCTGAAGGAACCGACCGGTGTGCGAGCCCGGCTGGCGCGCGATCTCCTCGGGCGTTCCCGCCGCGACGACGTGGCCGCCCGCGCCCCCGCCCTCGGGGCCGAGGTCGATCAGCCAGTCCGCGGACTTGAGGACGTCCCCGTTGTGCTCGATCACGACCACGGTGTTCCCGCCCGAGCGCAGACGGAACAGTACCGAGAGGAGGCGTTCGACGTCGGCGAAGTGGAGGCCGGTGGTCGGCTCGTCGAGGAGGTAGAGGGTCTTTCCCGTCGGCGGCTTCGCGAGCTCGTAGGCGATCTTGATCCGCTGCGCCTCCCCGCCCGAGAGCGTCGTGGCGCTCTGGCCGAGCTTCACGTAGCCGAGGCCGACCTCGGCGAGGAGCCGGAGCCGGCTCTCGATCCGCCGGTGGTGCTCGAAGAAGGCGAGCCCTTCGTCGACCGTCATCGCGAGAACGTCCGCGATCGTCTTTCCCTTGAACTGGACCTCGAGCGTCTCCTCGTTGAACCGCTTGCCGCCGCACTCCTCGCAGGCGACGTAGACGTCGGGGAGGAAGTGCATCTCGTAGCGGAGCACGCCGTCGCCCTCGCACGCCTCGCAACGGCCGCCCGCGACGTTGAAGCTGAACCGCCCGGGGGCGAACCCCCGCGCCTTCGCCTCGGGCAGGCTCGCGAACAGCTCCCGGATCGGCGTCATCACTCCGGTGTAGGTCGCGGGGTTGCTGCGCGGCGTGCGGCCGATCGGCGACTGGTCGATCAGGAGCACGCGGTCGATCTCGTCGATCCCTTCGATGTAATCGTGCCGCCCCGGGTTCTCGCGGCCGAGGCCGAGGTGGCGGCGGACCGCCTTGTAGAGGATCTCCTCCAGCACCGTCGACTTGCCGCTCCCCGATACGCCCGACAGGGCGACGAAGAGGCCGAGCGGGATCCGCACGTCCTCGCCCTTCAGGTTGTGCTCTCGCGGCCCGTGGATCGTGAGGAACCGCGTGCCGGGCGAGGCGCGGCGCTCGGGCACCTCGATCGCGCGGCGCCCGCTGAGGAACTGGGCGGTCACCGACCGCGGGGTTCCACCGATGCGTCCCGGCGGGCCGGAGTAGAGCACCTCGCCCCCGTGGACGCCCGCGCCCGGGCCGAGGTCGACGAGCCAGTCGGACTCGCGCATCGTCATCTCGTCGTGCTCGACGACGAGCAGCGTGTTGCCGAGGTCGCGGAGCGTCTTCAGGGTCTCCAGGAGCCGCGCGTGGTCGCGCGGATGGAGGCCGATCGACGGCTCGTCGAGGATGTAGAGCACGCCGACGAGGCCGGAGCCGATCTGCGTGGCAAGCGCGATCCGCTCCGCCTCGCCGCCCGAGAGCGTCGCGGAGGCCCGGTCGAGCGTGAGGTAGGTGAGCCCGACGTTCTCGAGGAAACCGAGGCGGGCCCGGATCTCCTTCACGACCTGGCCGACGATCTGCTCGTCGCGCTCGGCGAGCGTCAGGCGACGGAACATCGCCGAGGCCTCGTGGACCGTCATCGCGGCGGTCTCGGCGATCGACTGGCCCTCGACCGTCACCGCGAGGCTCGCCGGCTTCAGGCGGCGCCCGCCGCACGCGCGGCACGGCGTGAACGACATGAAGCCAAGGTAGTACTCCTTCGCGCCCTCGCTCTTCGTCGCCTTCCAGCGGCGCTCGACCGCGGCGATCAGGCCCTCCCGGAGCCAACCGGCGCCCCACCAGTGCGCGGGGCCCCGGAGCGTCCATCCGAGGTTCTTGTCGGAGCCGTACAGGAGCGCCTTCCAGCCCTTCTCCGAGAGCTCGCGGACCGGCCGGTTCGGCTTGTAGCCGAACAGTTCGCCGAAGAGCGCGAGACCCCGCGCGTCCGGCGTGAGGCCCCAGACGGCGATCGCCTTCGCGAGCGGCTTCTCCTTGTCCGGCACGATGCGCTCGGGGTCGGCGTGCAGCGTCGCGCCGATCCCGAGGCACTCGGGGCAGGCGCCGAACGGGTTGTTGAACGAGAACATCCGGGGCGTCAGCTCCTCGATCGAGAACCCGCACTCCGGGCACGCCCGCCGGCTCGAGAACGTCTCGCGAGCCCCGCCCGGCCGCCGCAGGATCACGAGCCCGTCGGCCAGGTCGCGCGCGAGCGCGATCGCCTCGGCGAGACGGCTCGACTCTTCGGGACCGACATCGAAGCTGTCGACGACGACCTCGAGCGTGTGCTTCTTGTTCTTCTCGAGGCGGACCTCGGGGCCGGGGAGACGGACCTCCACTCCGTCGACGACGAAGCGACGATAGCCGGCCTTGCGGAGGCGTTCGAGCACGTCCCGATGCTCCCCCTTCATCGCCCGGACGACCGGCGCCAGGATGTCGACGCGCTGGCCCTGGGCCCGCGCGACGACCGCGGCGGAGATCCGGTCGACCGACTGCGGAGAGATCTCGTGCCCATCGTTCGGGCAGTGCGGGACGCCGATCCGCGCGTACAGGAGGCGCAGATAGTCGTAGATCTCGGTGACCGTCCCGACCGTGGAGCGGGGGTTCCGGCTGCCCGCGCGCTGCTCGATCGCGATCGCGGGCGACAGCCCCTCGATCGTGTCGACGTCGGGCTTGTCCATCTGACCCAGGAACTGGCGGGCGTACGACGAGAGGCTCTCGATGTACCTCCGCTGGCCCTCGGCGTAGAGCGTGTCGAACGCGAGCGACGACTTCCCCGAGCCGCTCACCCCGGTGATCACGATGAACTTCCCTCGCGGAAGGTCGAGGGAGACGTTCTTCAGGTTGTGCTGGCGCGCGCCGCGGATGCGGATTGCGTCGGTCGGTTCGGCCACGGAAGCGCCTCGGGCTACGCGGGAAGCAGCGCCGCGACGGTCTCGACGAGGCGCTCGAGGACGTGCGTCTGGACCCGGCGACCGAGCTCGGGCGACGCGGGTCGGGTGTCGCCCATGACGCTCTCGGGCCACTCTTCGGCGGAACCGGGGCCCGGCAGGAACGGACTGCGGCGATTCGAGACGGCCGGTCGCTCCGTCCCGACGGTCTCGGGCGCGAGCGCGAGGACCCGAGAGGTCTCGAGCAGGCCGGCGTGCCCGTCCGACGCCGGCGAGTCCCGGCCCCGCAGCTCGTAGACGAAATCGTAGTCGGAGAGCACGACGACCCGCGCGCTCGGGTGGGCCCGCATCGCGTCGTCCCCGGCCTCGCGCAGGGCGGCCATGTGGCCGCGCTCGGCGTGGCCCGACAGCACCAGGATCCGTCGCACCCCCGAGCGGGCGAGCTCCGAGAGAACGCCCGCGACATACCCCTCGAGCTGGGCGATCGAGAGGGAGACGGTGCCCGGGAAGCGGCGCGCGCCGGGAGCCGAGCCGTACGTGACGGTCGGCGCGACGAGCGCGTCGACGCGCTCGGCGAGCTCGAGCGCGGTCGACTCGGCCTGGATCTGGTCGGCTCCGAGCGGAAGATGCGGACCGTGCGCCTCCAGCGCGCCCACGGGGACGATCACGAGCGGATTCTGGGCGAGACGGCGCTCGAACGTGCGCGAATCGAGGTCGATCAGCCGACGCGAGGTTTTCACGGCGGGAACGACGTGGGCGCCGTATTTAACGCGGGCCGAGAGGTCGGGAAACGGCGCGCGTTCGACGCGGGGGGAGAACGCGTCTTAGTCTTCCGTCGCGTA
>JASHVA010000056.1 GCA_030039715.1 Thermoplasmata archaeon
GCCGGGCCGAGGCTGGAGAGAGTGTGCCGGCGAACCGGGACAGCCAGCCTTGGTCCGCGAGCCGAATCCGGGCCTCCGAAAGACTCTCTCGAGGGCGCATGCGTGCCCGCGGACAATCGTGGGCCGGCTCGGATATCGTTGACCTCGCCAAGTCGTGACCGCGAGACTACCCTACGGGGGTAAACCCTGCCTGGGCAAAGTCTGCGTCGTACGCGAACGCGTGATCGATTCCGAAGGTCTGCATCACGACGAAGCTAGCGCAGTCGCAGATGCTCCAGTGCTTGTCCGGATGCTTCACCATCATCTGAACCGCTTGACGGTGATGGTCTCGGTCGATCCAGAAGACTCGGATCTCATCGCTCCCGTCGATCCCCGACGCGAACGAACCCGCTTTCTCCGGTCCCAGATGGTCCCGAATCAACGTGAGGGCCTCCACCATCACGTAGTTCGTGGTCACTTGCCTCCCGAACTCACCCGCGGCCACTCGCCGAGCCGTGCGAAGCGCATCGAGATGCCGGCGATCGCGCGAGTCGGCCAACGCGACCCACGCACTGGTGTCTACAAAGATCATCGTCGCCGGCGAGGGTAGAGATGCTCGTCGTGCTCCTCGGCGGTTCGATGACCGGGGCGCCCGCTGGCGCCGAGCGGGAACATGCGGAAGATCGGGTCGTTGGGATTGACCTTTTCGTCGGTCAAGTACTCGTGGATCGCGAGACGAATGATCTCCTTCATGGGCGTCCCGGTGGACTCCGACCGCTGCCGCAGAAGGTGGTACTCCCCCTCGGGAATCTGAGCCTGGACTAGCGTCATCTCACATTGGCCATACGATAAGTTACATATTAGTTGTGCCCACTCGTCCTAGGTCGCTCGAATCGAGCGCTTGGCGAACGAAGCCACGGTCGGCGTCGGGCGAGAATACGTTCGGCTGGCGTCAGATGCCGTACAATCGGCGGGAGGCGAGGATCCTCGGGTCGTCCAGCCCCATCACGTCCGGGTTTCGTCCGGCCGAAACGGCCAGCCAATAGGAGAGGAGTTGGAACGGCACGATGTCGACCAGGGGGGTCTGGGAAGACGGGACCGCCGGCAACGCGAACTCGCTCTCCAGGCGGCCCGAGGGAGGATGCCGTGCGAAGAGCGCGACTTCGGCACCGGCGCGGGCCGCCGCGGAGAGGGCGGTCAGGGCCCGACGGCGGTCGAGGGACGAGGTCGAGATGGCGAGTACCGCGGTCTGCTCCGCGTCCACCGAGGGAAGCGGTCCGTGTAGGAACTCCTCGACTCCCGTTGTCGCTACGAACCGAGCCGCACCTTCTCGAAGCTTGAGCGCCGCCTCCCGCGCGGTCACTTCGGCTGGCCCGCTTCCCAGGATCAGGATCTTCGACCGGTCCTTGAGCGAGTCGCCGAGCTTCCGCCACTCCGGCTCCCGCCGGACCAACTCCTCCAGCGGGCCGTCCACATCGCGGGGGAGCAAGGAACGGTTGCCGGTCCAGCGGTGCAGGAGCGTGAGCGCCGCCGCGATCGCCGTCGTGTAGCTCACGGTGTGGACCCAGGCTTTCTCGTCCGCCTCCTGCGTCAGCAGTACATGATCGGCCCTGTCCCGGGACGGGCTCCGACCGGTCCCCGTCACCAGTACCTGAGGGATGCCCGCTGCCCGCAGGGCGTCCTGGGCGCGGAGGGTCAGGGCGGTCTCTCCCGAGGAGGAGAAAACAACCGCCGCGCCGGCCTGGCGGAGCTGATCCGGTTCCAGTAGCAGATTGAACGAGTCGATCGCCCGGACCGGTTGACGGTACTCCCATGCCGGGCCGGCTGCCCAAGCGCTGGCTCGTGCCGCATGGAACGAGGTCCCCATTCCGACGAACAGCAGCGTCCGATCGCTCGGTGGCGCGGGAATCGAGGCGGAGTCGCGCTCCGCGGCGGTCACGGTCGCGCGCACCGCCGAAGGTTGCGAGCACACCATGTCGTGCATGAAGTACGGATGGCCGGTGCGTCCGTACGGCGGCTGTGGATCCTGCGGCTCCGGAAGCTCGATCTCCATCGCCGCCCGCAACGGAGCGGGCCGAATCACCCTGTCGGCCCTAAACACCCCCACGTGGGCCGCGGCGGCCGGCAACAGAGGCGGGTCGGTGCCGGAGTGTAAGCAGTCGTACCGCTACTCGGCCGGCGGCGGCCCGTGGACTCCGAGATGCGACTCGCTGTCGAGGACGTACCGGGCGTCGTAGAGGTCGACGCGCGGGGCCGTGGAGGTCCCCGCCGCGCCCCGGTCGAACTCGAGGCATTTGCGGGCCAGCCACTCGAAGTCGGCGAAGATGAGCGGATCGTTCGCCTCGGTTCGCCACTTCTCGAAGTAATCGGTCGGGGCCCGGATCAGGGTGTAGTACGCGGTGACCCAGCTACCGAACGCCTTCCACACCATTCGACTGTCGAGCACCCCGCTCCGGGTGAGGTTCCCGAGGAGCTCGAAGAACACGCCGACCTCCCAGTTCTCGATCTCTTCCCCTCGGTCCGTTCGCAGGAGCCAGGTCGCGAGCTCCCGGCGCGCCTCGCGCATCCTCGGGCCGTAAAATCGCTCCCGGAGGTCGAGCAGGGTCGACGCGGAGTGAAGCCGCTGGTTCTGTCGCAGTTGCCAGTAGGCGAACGCGAGCGTGCCCACGACCAGCACCCAAGTGCCGACGAGCGCCGCCCAGGTGGTGTAGTCGATCGACGCCACGGGGCGGAGTACCCCGGTTGCCCCTTAAGCCGACCCCCACCGATAGCGTAGTGAGGCGGCCGATCGCTCGAGTCAGAGATGGGTTCCAAGTCGATTTCCCCGCCTTCGATCGTGCGCGACGCGTTTCGAATCGCACGACGCCCCCTGTCGGACGAGGAGGAACGGTCGCTGGGCGACTTCGGCCGATTCGCGAGAGAGGTTCTCGAACCCGCCGCCCTCACGATCGACCGGGCCTCTCCGCCCGTGCTGAAGAGGGGGCGTCGTGGCTCCAAGACCGGCGAGCGGGTGGAACTCTCGCCGCTCCATCGCCGGATGCTCGACCGGCTCTTCGGGACCGGAATGGCGACCGGCGCGACGGGGCCCGCCGAGGACTGGCCGGTCTCATTCGCCTACATGCACGAGGTCGCGGAGATCGGCATGCTCTGCTCGGCCACCGTCACGCTCGCCACCGTCTACTCGCTCGCCAAGTGGGGATCGTCGCAACTCCAGGAGCGGTTCCTTCCGGGGCTGCTCGAGAAGAACGGTCGTGCCGGCGGCGCTACGTGGGCCACCGAGCAGCAGGGAGGCTCGGACATCGGGGCGAACACCACGAGCGCGAAACCGGGGCCGGACGACCGATGGGAGCTGACGGGGGAGAAGTTCTTCTGCAGCAACGTCGGGGCTTCCTCGGCGGTCGTCACGGCGCGTCCCGAGGGGGGCTCGGAGGGAATCCACGGCATTCGCCTCTTCTTTGTGCCCGCCCGGCGGCCGAACGGACGGGCGAACTGGCGGGTCCGGCGCCTGAAGGAAAAGCTGGGGACCGTGACCGTGCCGACGGGCGAAGTGAGCCTCGACCGGACCGAGGCCTACGCGCTCGGGACGCCGGAAGCGGGCGTCCTCCCCGTGGTCGACATGCTGAACGTCTCCCGGGTCGCGAATGCGGTCGGTTCGGCCGCGGCGCTCCAGCGGGCTTGGGAGATCGCGTGGGATCACGCGTCGCGCCGGACGGCGTTCGGCCGGCCACTCCCCGACCACCCGCTCTCCGCGCTCGACCTCGCGACGCTCGCGGCGGAGTCGGACGCGGCGTCGCTGCTCGCGTTCGACGCGGTCTTCCGCCTGTCCCGGGCGGCCCAGGAGCGTCCTCCGTTCACGGAGGCGACCCACCTGCTACGGTTCACGACGCACATCGCGAAGCTCGTCACGGCCGAGCAAGCGGTCCGCGGCACCCAGCTCGCGATGGAGATCCTCGGGGGGATCGGGTATCTGGAGGAGGGCCCGCTCGCGAAGCTCGTCCGCGACGCCCTCGTGACCCCGGTCTGGGAGGGGGGAGCGAACATCCAGGCGCTCAATGCACGGGACGTGATGCAGCGGGAGCGCGTCCAGCGGGAGTGGCAGTCCGCGGCCGGCCGGGCGGCGTCGCGCTCCCCGTCCTCCGAGGTCCGGCGGTTCATCTCGACCCGGATCGCGCTCCTCGAGAACCTGACGGCGGAGTCGGACGCGAAGCACGTCGCCCGGACGTGGGGCGACCTGCGGCAGCTGACGCTGCTCGTCGCGCGGAGCCATCGGAACCCCGAGAACGAAGTGTACGAGGCGCGCGCCGACCTCTTCGCGCGCTTGCGCTCGAGCCGTCCGGGCGTCGACTATCCACCGAACCTCGTACGTCGGTCGCTCGGTCTCCCGAGCGCCACGACCTGGCGGCGCCCGACGACGGTCACCTCGCGGGTGCGCTCTCGTAGGAGAACCGGATCGACGCGGCGGCCAGCTTCGCCAGGGCGTGCTCGCGCGCACGGAGGAGATACGCATCGAACAGCAGCTTCTCGATCGGGTCCCACAGGAGGACCCAGACCACCGTGATGAACAGGAGGTAGAACAGCGTCGTCACGAACGTGCCGAGCGGGCCCGACGGGAAGTCCGGGCCGAATACGACGAGGCCCCCCGCGAGTATCAGTGCGACAGCGAGGAGCGGGAAGGTCGTCCGAAAGAATCCCCAGCCCTCGGTCTGGTTGACCTTGAGGTCGAGCGCGGCCAGCGCCCCTTCCTCCTGGAAGTACGTTCGCCATCGCTGTCGGACGAGGTTCTCCTGTGCCGGATCCGGGACCGCGAGCCGGAGATGGACTTCGACGTCCACCGAGGGCGCGATCCGCTTCGCACGTACCGACGATTCGAGATAGGACTCGAGGCTCGCCGGGAGCGAGGGCCCCGTGTGCGGGTAGACGGCGGCGGTCTGCGGGTCGAACAACGACCCGAAGTCCGCGGATTCGATTCGGACGGACAACGCCGGAAGCGAAGGGGCCATTTCCGTGGGCCAACCGCTCCACTACCTAAGGCGTC
>JASHVA010000057.1 GCA_030039715.1 Thermoplasmata archaeon
TCCTCGTTCAAGAACTGGGTCGCGACCGCGAACCCCGAGTTGTGGGACGAGATCCAGGAGCTGGAGCTGACGGCGCCGCCGTCCCCCCAGCCCGGCGTCCAGTACACCATGGTCGGCTCGGGACCCTACTACGCGGTCTCGGTCAGCGCCTCGGGCGGGCCCGGCGGGAGCGGCGGCTACACCCTGAAGGCCGACCCGACCTACGAAGCGCCCGAGGGATGCGCCGGCCAGCCGAACTGTCTCCCCGAGGCGGGCGACTACATCCCGAACGTCGTGGTCTACTGGGATAACGACGATACGCTCGGATTACAGGAAGCGATCGCGGGCCAGGCGGACTCGTTCGGGTACGACGAGAGCCACACCTCGACGGTGCTCGACCTCGTCCACAGCGGCACGTACGGTCTGCTGCAGAACGTCCTGACCGGTAACAACTGGAACATGATGTTCACGCTGACGTACAACCTCACGAACGAGCAGTCGTGGGACTCGACCGGGTTGACGAACATCCCGAGCGACTTCCTGGCGAACCAGGGCCTCCGGGAGTTCCTCGTCCACGCGTACCCGTACACGACGATCGAGAACACCATCTGGACCGTCGACAACGTCTCGTACGCCGAGAACTACGGCGGTGCGATCCCGCCCGGGCAGACGCTGTACTACCCAGACAACGTCTCTTGGCCGTACCTTGACGGCAACCCGGCGACCAACCCCGCGATTGCGGGCGGGGCCGCCTCGTGGTGGCAGAACATTTCGACGCCCTCGAGCCCCTGGTACGACTCCGAGCTCGCGGCCTGTACGCCGTCGAGCCCCTGCCAGTTCGCCATCCAGGGATGGATCGGCGCGCCTTCGCTGGACGACGCGATGTCCGCGTGGATCGCCTCGATCAAGACGATCACGGGCGGCGACATCGTTCCGTACTACGTGGACATCTCGGGTTCCGAACTGTACAGTCAGGTCGGTCTCGGGAACGGCAACGGTAGCTTGCCCGTCTACAACTGGGGTTGGGTGCCCGACTACAACGACCCGACGGACTACATGGTGCCGTTCTGGCTCCCCAACGGGACGTTCTCGTACGCCCAGGGCCTGTACTCCACGTTCGCCGAGCCCCGGTTCAACAACGTGGCGGCGTGCGGCCACACGGGCGTGACGTTCGCGAACCTCACCTACTGGGCGAACTACGCGAGCGGCGCGACCACGAACACGATCCCCGACGAGTGCCAGGGGATCGCCTACTCGCAGCTGGTCGCATGGAACGCGATCGCGGCGCACAACACGTCGGTACCCGACCGGATCCTGCAGTACAACCTGATCGAGCACATCGGGAACCTGCTGAACTTCGAGGTGTATTCGTACACCACGTTGCTCGCGGTCGACTACGGCTCCTGGCTCTCTCCCACGGGCATCAACCTGAACCCGTCGGTCGGAGGCGGTGGCGTGCAAACGTGGTACACCTGGACGTACGCGAACGCGGTCTACCAGGTCTCGTTGCAGGCGAGCGGACTCGCGGCCGGGAAGAACTTCTCGGCGACGCTCGACGGCACGACCAACTACGCGATCTCGACCGGCGGTACGACCTACGTCAACTTCACCGGTCTCGCGAACGGCACGTACCCGTGGACGGTCAACTTCATCGCGGGCTACACCGCCTCGCCGGCCAACGGCACGGCGATCGTGTCCGGGGCGAACGTGACCTCCGCGGTCACCTTCGCGGCGTTCGTTGGGATCACCAACACGGTGACGTTCACCGAGTCCGGGCTGGTGTCGAACACGACGTGGAGCATCCTCGTCGAGAACGTCGGGGCGCTGAGTAGCAACTACCCGTCGATCTCGCTGACGCTGAACGCGAGCTTACACAACTGGAGCTACGTGCCCGGCGTCGTGATCGGCTACACGCACGCGGCTTCGGGGTCGTTCGCGTTCGACGCGTTATCGGCCGTGTCGATCAGCCTCGTCTACTCGGGGATCATCCTGACGACGTACGCCGTCGAGTTCTCGGAGAGCGGCTTACCGCCCTCCACGAGCTGGTCGGTCGACCTCGACGGGTTCACCCTGACGTCGACGGCGGAGAACATCACGTTCTTCGAGGAGAACGGGACGTACCGGTTCTCGCTCGGAGCCGTCACCGGCTACACGCCGCCCGCCTCGGCGGGCCAGGTGGCCGTCGTCGGCGCGAACGTGGTGGTCGCCGTGCCGTTCTCTGCGCCGGGCCAGGGATTCGACCTCTCGTTCATCGAGAACGGTCTCCCGACCGGTAGCCCGTGGAACATCACCGTGAACGGGTTCGGTATCCAGAGCCTGACGACGACGATCACGTTCGTCGTGCCGAACGGTACCTACCCGTGGTCGGTCTCGACCATCGGTGGCTGGACGACGGACACCTGGTCGGGCGTGGTGGTGGTCAACGGCACGACGCCGCCGACCCACATCGCCTTCGTTCCGTTCACCTACGCGGTGACGTTCTTCGAGGGCGGGCTCGCCACGGGGGCGACCTGGTCGGTGGTCGTCGCGGGCGTGACGTACACGGGGGACACGTACTACATCGTGGTGCCGTTGCCCAACGGAACGTTCGCGTTCACGGTGCCTACGATCGCGGGCTTCATCTCGACGCCCGCGTCGGGTAACGTGACCGTCAACGCCGCGCCGGCGACGCAGGTCATCATCTACGGACCGATCCCCGAGACGTTCACGGTGACGTTCACCGCGAGCGGTCTCCCGACGGGAGCGACGTGGACGGTGTTCTTCGCCGGCCACTCGTACACGGGCACCGGCACGAGCACCTCGTGGGCCGTGACGAACGGCACCTGGACGTACGCGGTCCTCTCGCCGACGGGCTACACCGTCGCGCCGAGCGGAGGCTCGATCACCGTGAACGGAGCGAACTTCACGCAGACGGTGACGTTCACGGCGGTGACCTCTACCTCGAGCACCACTGGGATCAGCGCGACGCTGTTCTACGGGCTGGTCGGGCTGTTCGTAGTGCTGACGGTGGTCTTCCTGGCCCTCGCGCTCTACTGGCGCGGACGGAAGCCCCCCGCGGCAGCGCCGCCCCAGTCGTGGGAGTCCGGGTCGACGAGCTCTACCACGGAGCCGACCGAAGGGTCGCCTCCGCCCTCGAGCTAAGCTCGGGCCGGCGGAACCGCGCCCAACCCCTTCCTTCCCTTTTCTTCCTCTCAGCGCGCTCGGTGCCGCGACGGCGGCGGGACTACAGGAGCGCTAGCTCGCCGGTCACCGCGTCGACGTCCGCGGCCCGAGACGGGCCGAGCCCGAGGCACGTGCGCGTCCCCGGCGCGACCTCGGTGAGGCCGGCATCCTCCACCCAGACCGTGGGGATCTTGCGCGCGCGCGCGGCGCGCTCCAGCGACTCGAGGTCGCCGAGCGTGGGGACGACGAGCGCGATCTTCTTCTGGCCCCCGGCCAGCCAGGCGTCGAACACCGCCCGGTCGCGCCGTTCCGCCGCCAGAGCGAGCATCACCGCGGCATGAGCGGCCTGGACCGCCGCCTTTCCCTCCGTGAGGCGCAGTTCGCCGCGGACGACGAGCACGACCTTGTAGTCGCTGGCCCCGGCGTTCCTAGCTGGCGTACTCGGCCTCCCGTCGCCGCTGGATCTCCGCGCGCTCTTCGGCAATGCGGTCGAGTTCCTCCCGAAGACGCGTCGCGGTCGCCGGGTCGCTGCCGTCCACGCGGAGCTGGTGATTCAAGCGGCGCTCCTCCCGACCCAGGCGCTCGAGCTCGCGGGAGACCTCCCAGGCGCCGCTCTCGTCCGGGCCCTCCGGCGTCCCGACGGCCGGCGGCTCCGCCGCGAAGGCCCCGCGCAGCCAGGCGACGGCGAAGCCGACGGCGGCGATGGCCGCGAGACCGACCTCGAGTGCGGGGTCGGACCAGTACGCCTGGAAGCCGGAGGGGCTCGCGGCCAGGAGGAAGTAGCCGACGACCACCGTCAGGACGACGCTGAGGACGAAGGAGAGGGTGACGATCTCGAGAAGCCGCAGGACGGCCGACCGCCCCCGGAGGCGCCACTCGGGGAACGTCGCCTTCGTGAGAGCGTAGCCGGGCACGAAGAAGAGCAGGAGGAGGCCGACCACGGCCTCGACCCCGTTCACCGCCATAGCTCGGAGGAGCTCACTCCGCGGCGGCGCTGCCGCTCGACAGCTGCTTTTCGAGCTGCCGGCGGAGCCGGCGGTTGGAGGCGAGACCGTGGGCGGCCTTGCGGGTCGTCTCGTAGTGCTTCAGGAGGGCCCGCACCTCCTGGGTCCTCTGGCCGCTCCCCCGCGCGATCCGGTGGATCCGGTCGGCCTTGATCACGGACGGGTCGTCGAGCTCCTCCGGGGTCATCGAGTCGAGGATCGCCCGGAACC
>JASHVA010000058.1 GCA_030039715.1 Thermoplasmata archaeon
GGCGGGTTCGGACGGACGCGAGGTCGCTTAGGAAAAACTGGGGTGGGAAGTATGGCGTTCGTCTCGTTTATCGACGACCTGGGATTTGTAGTGGCCCTGATCCTCGCCGGCGCCGTGGTCATGACCTACACGGCGATCCGAGCGTTCTGGCATCTCCTCCGGAACGACCCGACCCGACTGCGGGCGGGGATCCGGGCCTCGGCGGCTCCGGCCGGCATCATCGGCATCGCGGCGCTGGCGATCGGGATCTTCATCGAATACACCTGGCCGTTCCTCCTCTCGGACGGGCTCGGCTCGTACAACATCTTCTTCGGTGACGTCACGTGCTTCTTCGCGCTCGTGATGATCGTCTACGCGATCGTCGCGTACCAGGGCCTGAAGCTCGAGTACGCGGGCCTCTTCGCGTTCGTCGCCGGCATCATCACGGCCTGGTACGGGTACTGGGGATACACGACCCTGGTCGCCCCCGGCGAGCTCGGCCTCACGAAGGACCCGCTCGAGACGTTCCTCCTGTACGGCGCGTACGCCGCGGCGGGCGTGTTCGCGCTCCCGGCCTCACTGGTCGTGGACTGGTGGCTCGAACACCCGGGACCGACGTTCCCGAAGCTCTCCTTCAGTCGGACTCCGGTGACCGAGGAGGTCCCCGAGGCCCCGGCCGCGGGCGCAGGGTCGGAGAAGCCGCACTACCGTGTGCCGTACTGGGTGTATCTCGTGACCGTCTGGTTCCCAGTGTTCATGTTCCTCGCCGCGATCGCGGCGTGGTTCTACATCGGGGACATCCTGCCGGCCCACCTCACCAGCCCACCCTGAGCTCTGCCGGGCCGGTGCCGATCGCCAACCCCTTCCCCAATCCGCGGCGTCTCCTCGGTGAGGATTAGTCGCCGGGGCCGCCCACCGATGGCCGAGACGGCGGGGCCGAGCAGTTTCGATCTCCTTCGCTAGGCTCCGACCGAGGACACCGGGCGGTTCGGCCCCCGAGTCCGTTCGAGCGGAGCGGTGACTGGTCCGGTCGCTCCGGTCAGCTCCAGCGGCCGAGAGAAGACGATCGATCGCGCGTAGGTCGTTCCATGGATCGTGAACGAGCCCGCTGCCGGGTGCGGTAGCAACCCCTCAACGGTCCGAACGAGGTAGACGTACGAGCCGTTTGGGAGGAGCAACGAGATCGTGGTCCCGGTCGACCGGTAGCTGTGGCCGTTCACGTCGACCGTCCACGACGTCCCGGTCGGGAGACCCGACTCCGAGAAGGTGATCGCGAACGTCTGGACGAACTGCACCACCACGGTCAGCGCGGAGCCGTCGACCACGACGACGCCTTGGGAATCCGCGGCGACGTACGTTGGGTAGCCGGAGTAGCCGACCACCGGGGCCACCGTGTAACGGAAGGTGCCGTTCAGCGCGTACGCATCGAGCGACGTCTCATACGTCGAATAGTTCGTGGCGTCGAACCGGACCCCCCACAGGTAGCCGCGGTCGGCGGGGATGCCCTCCTCCTCGAAGGTGACTTGGATCCCGGTGTGGAAATGCAACCGCACAGTTGTCGGCGCTCCGTTCACTACGAACGTGACGTTCCCCCACCGTCCCCCCTCGTACGGGAGGTATCCGAGCGTGCGCGAGGCGTATGGCTCGCGGTAGGTCCCGTTGATGAAGTGGAGGACTTTCGCGTATCCCGCCGTTCCCCGCGCCGCGGGGTACGGCGGCTCCTGGAGCAGCCAGACCGCGCCGTCCGGCATCCCGGCCGTCCGGACCGTGACCGGGAACGTCTCGTTGAACTCGACCGGGATCACCTCGGGCGCACCCGAAACGTTGATCGAGCCTACCGGGAGCGCGACGGTCACCTGCATCTCGGGGACTGACGCACAGCCGGGGCCGGAGATGCTCTCGACCGACCAGTCGATGACGTAACTCGTGAAGTTCCAGGTACCGTTCGACAGCGCGGCCGAAAGGATGCCCCCCGAGGAGGTCCAGGGGGACGGCATCCGCCACGTGTACGGGTTCGTGAGGCAGATCCCCCAGGCGGTGTCGTTGGCCTCGAATCCGTACGGCTCGAAGAGGACGAGGTAGTCCGGCGGGAAGACGATCGTGACGCTCGCCGACGTGTTGTTCACCGAGAAGGTGGCGTACGCGACGTCGGAACCCTGGTAGAGCGTGTCGGTCCCGGGCTCCACGATGTAGCCGTCGACCCAGTAGTCGCCGTTCGGGAACACAAAATGTACGGAGCCGCTCCCGGTCCCGTTGAACGTCCAGCCGTACCCCGGCCCGCTCTGCACCATGACGACCCACGGGTCGTTGGGCAGGATCGAGATGTTGAGAGTGACCGAATAGAGCGGCGAATTCAGCAGCGGATCGTAGTCGCCGCCCACGGTGATCAATCCGGAGTCGTTGAATGGTAGCACGTCGAACGGGTCCGCGGGGTAGCCGTAGTTGTTCCAGAAGTTCCCGCCCTGGTTCGACGTGTGGGTGATGCTCCCCGACAGCGGGAACCAGGGGAACCCGCTCGCGTAGCGAACATGGGACGCCGGTTGCGGCGTCACGTTCCAGCGGTCAGTGTAGACG
>JASHVA010000059.1 GCA_030039715.1 Thermoplasmata archaeon
CGCGCGTGCTCTCGTTCTCGGGCTACGCGATGCCGACGTTCCTCCTCGCGTCGTTATTGCTGATGGGCGTCGTCATCCTGATCGGGACCGTCTCTCCCGACCATTACACGACCTACAGCCCGTGGTGCCCCGGCGGCACGGCGATGTTCACCGAGTTCTACGGTTCCTGGCCTCAGCCCGACTGTTTCGGCTTAAGCGGGTACCCTTCGTGGATCGTGAACGGCATCAACACGCTGCCGACCGGGTTCCCGACGGTCGACGCGTTGATCCACGGCCAGGGCTGGCTCGCGGTCGATACCATCGTCCGGATGATCCTCCCCGCGCTCGCCATCGCGTTCGGGTCGATCGCGGTGCTGCTGCGGTTCGTCCGCAACAGCATGCTCGAAGTGATGAACCTCGACTTCGTCCGAACCGCTCGGGCGGAAGGGATCCCTCAACGTACGGTCGTCTCACGGCATGCCGGACGGAACTCCCTCAACGTCACGATCACCGTCCTCGGGATCACGTTCGCCTTCTTCATCGGAGGGTTCCCCGTGATCGAGTACGTGTTCCACCTGAACGGGATCGGTCTCATCCTCGCGTACTCCATCCAGCCGACGCCGGGCACGGTGGACTTCGGCCTCATCTTTGGCACGACGTTGCTGTTCACGTTCATCATCGTGTTCGCGAACATCATCGTCGACATCCTCTACGCGTACCTCGACCCCCGGGTCCGGTTGGGCTAGACCGATGACGTTCGACACTCCGACCCCGGGTTCCCCGACGGACGGCTCGAGCACTTCACCGTCCTCGCTCCGGACGGCGTCAACCCCCGGCGGGAGCGGCCGGCGGCCCAACCCTCGCATTGCCCAGTGGAAGCGGACCTGGTACTTCCTGCGCGGCAACACGCTCGCGCTGATCGGCCTCGGGATCGTCATCCTGATCGTGGGGGTCGCGCTGTACGCCGGCATCTTCTCGCACGTCAGCTGGGACGCCCTGACCGAGTACTGCGGCACGAACCAGGTCGACGGCGGCGCGTCGACCTGCTCGCTCGGCTTCCCGACGATCTGTACGTATCCGGCCGGTTCTCCGCCGCCCGCGCCGGGCTGTTACCAGACCCCCGCCGGTAATCCATCCGACGTCCCACCTACATGGTCGATCCATCCGTTCGCCACCGGGCCATTGCCGATGGGAGCGTTGACGATCAACCCGGACGCCCAGTACTTCTTCAACACGTACGACGGCATGTTGCGTGGTTCGGACTGGTCGCTGATCATCTCGGTCTCCGTGGTCGGTACGGGCGCCCTGATCGGCCTCTTCGTGGGCGCGCTCTCGGGCTACATGGGGGGAGTGATCGACGAGACGATCATGCGCCTCGTCGACACCTTCCTCTCGATCCCGCAGATTCTCTTCGTCATCATCTTCGTGGCCGTGATCTCCGAGATCCATCCGCGGCTCTTTGGGCTCGACGCCACGGGCTCGGCGGTGCTGACGCTCATCATCGGTTTCATCATCATCTGGTGGCCGTTCTACGCGCGCGTCGTCCGGGGTCAGGTGCTCGTGGTGCGCGAGCAGAAGTACGTGGAGGCGGCCCACGCGAGCGGCGCCGGTAGCGGTCGCACCATCTTACGGCACATCGTGCCGAACAGCGTCTACCCCGTCTTCATCCAGATGTCGCTCGACGTGGGAACGGTCCCGCTCTTCCTCGGCGTCCTCGTCTACCTGGGCTTCAAGATCTTCTCGAACCCGTACTTCCCCGAATGGGGATCGATCTCGGCGCTCTCGGTCTCCAACCTCCAAGGCTTCCTCGAGACCTGCCAGGTCGGCGCCTGCGTGATCCCGTGGTGGCAGATCTTCTTCCCGGGCCTCGCGCTCTTCCTGTACGCTATCAGCGTGAACTTCCTCTCCGACGGGCTGCGCGACGCGTTGGACCCGCGGCTCCGGAGGTAGGGATCTCGGTATGGCGTCGGGCACACTCCCCCAACCCCTCGTTCCCCCAGCGGAGGAACTGCCGCCGCTCGCGGAAGAGCCTCCGGCGGTCAAGGAGCCCGGGTCCGGGGACGAGGTCCTGACGGTCCAGGACCTGCGGACGTACTTCTACACGTACGACGGCGTCGTGAAGGCGCTCGACGGCGTGACGTTCAAGATCCGCCGGGGCGAGACGACGGGCCTCGTCGGGGAGACCGGTTGCGGGAAGAGCGTCACGGCGTTCTCCGTGACGCGCCTCGTCGCCGACCCGCCGGGCCGGATCATGAGCGGCAAGGTCCTCTTCGACGGCGCGAACCTCCTCTGGCGGCTCGAGACCGAGGCGAAGTTCACGCCGGTCCCCGGCACGCCGCGCGTGAAGGTGAAGCGGTCGTTCCGACGGGTCAAGGCGGCCGACACGCGCATGACCGCCATCCGCGGGCGTCGGATCGCGATGATCTTCCAGGAGCCGTCGCAGGCGATGAACCCGGTCTTCTCGATCTCGAACCAGCTCGGGGAGGTGCTCCTGCTCCACCGCGGCGCCGAGATCATCGACCGGATGCTCGGGGTGACCCCCGATGCTCCCGAGGTCGACGCGGCGCTCGACGGGGTCGTGAACGCGACCGCGAAGCGCCAGCGCGAGGAGCTGATCGTCGCGGCGAAGCGGCTCGGCGAGGTGACGAAGTCCGAGACGTTCGGAACCGAGGCCTACCACACCGCCCGCGCCGCGCCACCGGGCACGGACGACCTCAAGCCGCGGCTCCTGGCCGCGCTCCGCCGGCACCGGATCGGCTCGACGCAGAAGCGGTACCTCGCCTACCGCCGCCGGCTCTGGCAGTTGCAGCAGGGACTCCTCGACGTCTACGTCGACGAGATGCGCTCGGAGACACCGAAGAACGGCCCCCGTCGCGCCCTGCAGCGGAAGATCTTCCTCGAGCGCCTCAAGCACTTCTACTACGGGCTCTGGGGGATCCGGTCGCGGATCCAGCGGCCGCTCAACAACGAGACGTTCTGGGCGACCGTCCGCCTCCTCGAGGGCGTCTCGATCGCGAACCCGGCGCAGGTGGCGCGCGGCTTCCCGCACGAGCTCTCGGGCGGCATGCTGCAGCGCGTGATGATCGCGATGGCGCTCTCCTCCGAGCCGGACGTGCTGATCGCGGACGAGCCGACGACGGCGCTCGACGTCACGATCCAGGCCCAGATCCTCGAGCTGATGCGGGACCTGAAGGAGCGCGTCGGCACCTCGATCCTCCTGATCACCCACGACCTCGCGGTGATCGCGGAGGTCGCCGACCGCGTCTGCGTGATGTACGCCGGACAGATCGTGGAGCAGGGCCCGGTCTCGGAGGTGTTCCGCCAGCCGCTCCACCCGTACGCGCAGGGGCTCCTCGCGTCGATCCCCCGGTTCGACCAGCCGGACAAGGAGCTCCAGTCGATCCCGGGCTCGGTGCCGAACCTGATCACGCCGCCGACCGGCTGCCGCTTCCACCCTCGATGCCCCCACGCGATGCCCGTCTGCAAGGGAGAGCGACCGCCGATGACGGTGGAAGGCCCGGATCACACCGTCGCGTGCTATTTATACACGGGGCCGGTCGCGGCCGAGTAGCCGGTCGGGGGAAGCCGATTCGATGGAATCCGAGACGGCCCCGACGGTTCTTGCGGTTCGAAACCTCCGAAAGCATTTCCCGATCAAGGGCGGCCTCCTCTCGACGCAGATCGGCGCCGTGCGGGCGGTCGACGGCGTCAGCTTCGACATCCATCAGGGCGAGACCGTCGGGCTCGTGGGCGAATCCGGCTGCGGCAAGACGACCGTCGGGCGCCTGTTGCTCCGGCTGATCGGCCCGACGGGCGGGCACACGTTCTACCGGCCGCCCGACGAGGATCTGCGGAAGATCGACCGGCTCTACACGACGCTCCGTCCGTTCGCGAACCAGATCGACGACGGCCGCCGCGTGCTCTCGCCGAAGGCCAAGGAGGCGCTCGCCCAGCTCGACGTCCTCGCGAACGACTACTCGCTCTACCGGAAGTCGCGGCGGGAGATGCACGAGCTGCGGGGGAAGCTCCAGATCGTCTTCCAGGACCCGTTCAGTTCCCTGAGCCCCCGGATGCTGGTCCGCGACATCATCTCCGAGCCGCTCGCGATCCACCACCAGGGCACGCGGGCCGAGCGGTACCGGCGGGCCGCGGACCTCCTGCGGCAGGTCGGCCTCAACCCCGAGCACGAGTGGCGGTTCCCGCACGAGTTCTCGGGCGGGCAGCGCCAGCGGATCGGCATCGCGCGCGCGCTCGCGCTCCGACCGGACTTCATCGTGCTCGACGAGCCGACGAGCGCGCTCGACGTCTCGGTGCAGGCGCAGATCCTCAACATCCTGCGCCAGCTCCAGCGCGAGCAGCAGCTCTCGTACCTGTTCATCTCCCACCACCTGTCGGTCGTGCGCGCCGTCAGCCAGAACGTCGTCGTGATGTACCTCGGCCGGGTCGTCGAGCGCGCGCCGACCGACCAGCTCTTCGCGCGGCCGATGCACCCGTACACGCAGGCGCTCCTCTCCGCGATCCCGATCCCCGATCCGGCGCTGAAGCGCGAGCGGATCGTGCTCCGCGGGGACGTCCCGAGCCCCGCGGCGCCTCCCTCCGGATGCCACTTCCACACGCGCTGCCCGGCCGTGATGCCGGTCTGCTCGAAGGTCGACCCGCCGCTCATCGAGGTGCGGCCCGACCACTTCGTCGCCTGCCACCTCTACCCCGAGGCGATCGCCCGGCCGCCGCCGGAGACCGCCCCCGCGCCGCCGCCGTTCGAGGCCCCGCTCGAGCCGGCCGCCTCGTAGCCGACCGGAGGAGGGATGCCTCCGACCCCGGACGACACCGGCCCCTCGCGCTTCGACGGGCCGAGCGACCCGAACGAGGCCTACGCGTTCCGCTCGCAGGCGGACCGCGTCGCGGAGGAGAAGCGCGCGGCCCTCGAGGCGCCCGACGTCCCCTGGCGGGTCTGGTGGCTCCAGTCCGGCTCCAAGTGGTACCTCGCGGTCGGCTTCCTCATCGCGGACGTGTGGATCGTCTCGCTCGGCCTCGAGCTCGGCGCGCCGGCGCTCTCGCTCGTCGGCCTCCTCGTCGCGATCTACCTCGAGTTCCTGCTGTACCGGTACCTGTACTACATCCCGCCGCTCGACGAACCGCGCCGGCGCGGCCGGTTCCGCCGGACGTGGACCCGCCCGGTCGAGTTCGGGCGGTGGACGCCGCAGGGGGCGGCGTTGCGCTCGGGGGGCGCGGTCGCTCCGGCGGAGGGCCCGGACCCGAAGGAGTTCCTCTGAGCGGAGCGCCGGCGCCTAAATACCGGGCCGGACTGGAGCGGCCGTGGCGAACGGCCGACGCCGGCTCCGACTCGCCCCGTCGCTCCTGAGCGCCGATTTCGGAGCGCTCGGCGACGCCGTGCGCGCCGCCGAGGCGGGAGGGGCCGACGCGCTGCACCTCGACGTGATGGACGGGCATTTCGTCCCGAACATCTCCTTCGGCCCGGCGCTCGTCGCCGCGGTGCGCGCGCGGACGCGGCTCCCGCTGGACGTCCACCTCATGATCACCGACCCGCTCCGATACCTCGAGCCGTTCCAGAAGGCGGGCGGGGACACGCTCGTCTTCCACATCGAGTCGGGCTCCGACCCGAAGGAGGTGGTGCGACGGGCGCGCGCGCTCGGCGTCGCGGTCGGGGGCGCGGTGAAGCCCGAGACGCCGCTCGCCTCGCTCGACCCGATCTTCGACGAGCTCGACCAGGTCCTCGTGATGAGCGTCCACCCGGGATTCTCCGGACAGGAGTTCCTACCGGACGTCGTGCCGAAGATCCGGGCGGCGCGCGCCCGCATCGACCGGGACGGACGGGCGACCGACCTCTCCGTCGACGGCGGGGTCACGGCGTCGACCGGCCGCGTGGCGGCGGAGGCCGGCGCCCGGTTCTTCGTCTGCGGGAACGCCGTCTTCGCCGGCGGGGACGTCGCGGGGAACCTGCGCCGGCTCCGGGCGGCGGTGGAGGAGGGGGGCGGAGGATGAAGTACGAGGAGCTCGCGCACGCCTACGAGCGCCTCGAAGCGACGACGAAGCGCCTCGAGATGCGCTCGATCCTGGTCGAGCTCGTCCGCCCGATCCGTCCGCCGGACCTCGCGAAGGTCCTCTACCTCTCGCAGGGGATGCTCCGGCCCGAGTACGAGGGCGTGGAGCTCGGCGTCGCCGACTCCCTCGCCCGACGGGCGGTCGCGACCGCGACGAAGGTCCCGGAGGAGGAGGTCGCCCGACGTACGAAGGCGTCCGGCGACCTCGGGACGACGGCGGCCGAGCTCCTGGGGGCCGCGAGCCGTCGCTCGGGGGAGCGCGCGCTCACCGTCGCCACCGTCTACGAGGAGCTGACGGCGATCGCCGGGGCGAAGGGCGAAGGTTCCCAGGAGGCGAAGGTCCGGGCGCTCGTCGACCTCCTCGAGCGCGCGAGCGCGCTCGAAGGAAAGTACCTCGTCCGATTCGTGCTCGGTACCCTGCGCGTCGGGGTCCGAGAGATGACGATCCTGGACGCCCTCACCGAGGCGTTTGCGGACGGCTCGAAGGGCGCGCGCGCGAAGATCGAGGCGGCGTTCAACCTCTCGAGCGACCTCGGCCTCGTCGCGGGGGCCCTCGTCGAGCACGGCGTCGCGGGGCTCGACGCGATCGGCCTCGAGGTCGGGCGGCCGATCCGGCCGATGCTCGCGGAGCGGGAGCCGACCCTCGCGGCCGTGCTCGAGCGGATGGGCGGGACCGCCGCGCTCGAGTTCAAGTACGACGGCCTCCGCGTCCAAGCCCACATCCCGGCGCACGGCGAGGTGCGGCTCTTCTCCCGCCGGCTCGAACCGATCACCGCCCAGTTCCCCGAGCTCGTCGCCGACCTCCCCGCGGCGATCCGCCGCCGTCCGGCGATCGTGGAAGGGGAGTGCGTCCCGGTCGACGCCGACACCGGCGAGATCCAGCCGTTCCAGCTGGTCTCCAAGCGCCGCGGCCGCAAGCACGACCTCGAGAAGGCGCAGGCGGAGCTGCCAGTGAAGCTGTTCCTCTTCGACGTACTCCTCGCGGGCGGGAAGGCGACGTACTCGGAGCCGTTCCCCGAGCGGCGGCGGCTCCTCGAGTCGATCCTCGTCCCGAATGACCACGTCGGCCTCGCCCAGCAGCGGATCGTCTCGAACGTCGCCGACGCGACCTCGTTCCTGGACGAGGCGGTCAGCGAGGGCGGCGAGGGCGTGATGGCGAAGTCGGTCGCCGCGGGGAGCGGCTACCGCGCCGGGGCGCGCGGCTACTGGTGGATCAAGTACAAGCGCGACTACACGGTCGGGCTCTCCGATTCGATCGACGGGGTCGTCGTCGGCGGGTTCCACGGGCGCGGCCGCCGGGCGGGTCGGTACGGCGCGTTCCTCCTCGCGGTCTACAACCCGAAGCGCGACCGGTTCGAGACGTTCACGAAGGTCGGAAGCGGCTTCGACGACGCCACGCTCGCCGAGATGCCGAAGCGCCTCGCCCCGTACGAGACGGATTCGCCGCCCCCCGGGGTCGAGAGCGGCATCGTGCCGGACCGGTGGATGCGCCCGGGCCTCGTTCTCGAGGT
>JASHVA010000060.1 GCA_030039715.1 Thermoplasmata archaeon
CGCGACGCGTGGGCCGCCGACGGGCTCGTTCCCGAGGCCGTCCGCGCGATCAAGCGCTCGGCACCCGGCGTCGTCGTGATCACCGACGTCTGCCTGTGCGCCTACACGACGCACGGTCACTGCGGCATCGTGCGCGACGGGGAGGTCGACAACGACGCGACCCTCGATCGGCTCGGCCGCGTCGCGGCCGCCCATGCGGCGGCCGGGGCCGACCTCGTCGCCCCGAGTGCGATGATGGACGGAGAGGTCGCGGCGATCCGGAGCGCCCTCGACGGCGCGGGGTACTCGGCCACGGCGATCCTCGCGTACGCCTCGAAGCACGCCTCCGCTTTCTACGCCCCCTTCCGGGAGGCCGAGGATTCGACCCCGGCCTTCGGCGACCGGCGCGGCTACCAGATCGACTTCCGGAACGGCCGGGAGGCGTTGCGCGCGATGGCCCGCGACCTCGCCGAGGGGGCCGACCTCCTGATGGTGAAGCCGGCGCTCACGAGCCTCGACCTCCTCGCGCGGGCCCGCCGACGTACTCCCGTGCCGCTCGTCGCCTACCAGGTCAGCGGCGAGTACGCCACGATCAAGGCCGCGGCGGCGGCGGGCGTCGTCGACGAGCGGGCCGCGGTGATCGAGACCCTGACGGCAATCCGTCGGGCCGGCGCCGACCTCATCGTCACCTACTTCGCCCGGGACGCCGCGCGTTGGACCCGGGAGGGACGATGAGCGGAGAACGGGGGGAGGCGACGCGCGAGCGGGACGAGGACGGTCCCCGGGACTTCGTCAAGTACACGTTCTTCCACCTTCGGCCCGAGTGGCGACGGCTCGCGGCCGACGTCCGCGCGGACGGCGCGCGCCGCTTCGTCGACGTCCTCGAGCGGCCACCGGCGGAAGTGACCGTACGGACGTACTCCCTGACGGGCCTCAAGGCCGGGACGGAGATGCTCGTCTGGTCGATCGCGCCCGAGCTCGCGCCGATCCAGGAGCTGCACGCCCGGCTCCTCGGCACTCCGATGGGAGGGTACCTCGACACGGCGTACTCCTACCTCGGCATGGGCCGCCGGTCCGAGTACCTGGGCGAGCACGCCCACGGTGGAGAGGGAGCGGAGGCGCGGCGCCGGCCGGTCGGGCTCCCGTACCTCATCGTCTATCCGTTCGTGAAGAAGCGCGAGTGGTACGGCCTCGCGTTCGAGGAGCGGCGCCGGATCATGGGGGAGCATTTCCGGATCGGCCACAAGTACCCCGACGTCCGGATCCACACGGGGTACTCCTTCGGCCTCGACGACGCCGAGTTCATCCTCTCGTTCGAGGCGAACTCGCCAGCCGAGTTCCTCGACCTCGTGAGCGACCTCCGTCCGACCGAGGCGAGCCGGTACACGGCGCTCGAGACGCCGATCTTCACCGCGGTCCTCGTGCCCGCGCGGCGGATGGTCGAGCTGGCGGAAGGGCTTCCGTGAGCCCGGCCCCGGGGCCCCGCTCACGGGCGCTCGGACGCCGGGCCGCGCGCGCGCTGGTCGGGGGAGTCGACAGTCCGGTGCGCTCCTTCCGCTCGGTCGGCGGCTCGCCGGTCTTCTTCGCGCGGGGCCGGGGGGCCTACCTGACGGACGTCGACGGGCGGCGGTATCTCGACCTGGTCGGCTCGTGGGGCGCCAACCTCCTCGGGAACGCTCCGCCGTCGGTCGTCGCCGCCGTGCGGGCGGCGGCGCGGCGCGGGCTCACGTTCGGCGCCCCGGTCGCCGGCGAGCACGAGCTCGCCGAACGGATCCGGGCCGCCGCCCCCGAGGTCGAGCGCCTTCGGTTCGTGAGCTCCGGTACCGAGGCGGTGATGAGCGCGGTGCGCGTCGCCCGCGGAGTCACGGGCCGCACGAAGGTCGTCAAGTTCGCGGGAGGTTACCACGGCCATTCCGACGGCCTGCTCGCGCGCGCCGGCTCCGGGGTGGCGACCCACGCGCTGCCGGACTCGGCGGGTGTACCGCCCTCCGTGGTCTCGGAGACGCTCGTCGCCCGGTACAATGACGTCGACGCGCTCGCCGCGCTCCTCGAGCGCGCCGGTCCGTCCGTCGCGGCGATCGTGGTCGAACCGGTCGCGGGCAACATGGGCGTCGTGCCGCCGCGTCCCGGCTTCCTCTCCTCGGTCTCCGCGCTCGCGCGCCGGCACGGCATCCTCGTGATCGCCGACGAGGTGATCACGGGTTTCCGCCTCCGCCGCGGCACCGCCCACCGCTCCCTCGGCCTGACCGCCGACCTCGTCACCCTCGGGAAGGTCATCGGCGGGGGGATGCCGATCGGCGCCTACGGCGGCCGCCGGGACCTGATGGAGACGGTCGCGCCGCTCGGCCCCGTCTACCAGGCCGGCACCCTCTCGGGGCACCCGCTCGCGATGGCGGCCGGTGCGGCGACGCTCGACCGACTCACTCCGTCCGTCTACCGCCGGCTCGAGCGCTCCGCCGACCGGCTCGCGACGACCCTCACCGGTCTCGCGGAGCGGGCTCGGGCCGTGCCGTTCACGGTGGAGCGCGTCGGCTCGATGCTCGGGCTCTTCTTCGCGGCCGGCCCGATCGCGGACGACCGCGACGCGGACCGCACCGACCGGCGCCGGTACGCTCGGTTCTTCCACGCGACGCTCGACCGCGGCGTCTACCTTCCGCCGTCGGCGCTCGAAACGACGTTCGTCTCGGCCGCGATCGCCGACCGGGACCTCGCGCGCGCGGCGCCCGCATTCCGCGCGGCGTTCGCGGCGGCCGGAAAGGGGGCGCGGTGACGCGGGACCGGTTCGTCCGGGCGCTGCGCGGGGAGCCGACGGACACGACGCCGATCTGGCTCATGCGCCAGGCCGGTCGACATCTCCCCGGCTACCGCGCCCTGCGGGCCGCCCACCCGATCCTCGAGATCGCCCGCACGCCCGAGCTCGCCGCGGAGGTCACGCTCGAGCCGCTCCGCGCGTACGACGTCGACGCCGGCGTCGTGTTCGCCGACATCTCGCTGCCGTTCCTGGGCCTCGGCGTCCCCTTCTCGATCGACCCCGGCGCGGGCCCGGTCGTCGCGCGCCCCGTCCGCTCCCGCGCCGACGTCGATGCGCTCACGGAGTTCGATGCCCGCTCGAGCGTGCCGTTCGTCGGCCGGGCGATCGAGCGGTTCCTCGAGCTCGAGCACGAGCGGCCGATCGTCGGCTTCGCGGGCGGCCCGTTCACGCTCGCCGCTTACCTCATCGAGGGCGGCGCCTCCCGCGAGTACCCCGAGACGAAGCGGCTCCTCTACTCCGACCCGGCCACGTTCGACCGGCTCCTCGACCGCCTCGCGACGATGACGGTCGACTACCTCACGCTCCAGGCGGAGAGCGGCGCCGCGGCCCTCCAGCTGTTCGACACTTGGGTCGGCGCCGTCCCCCCGGCCGTCTTCGAGCGGCACCTCCTCGGTCCCCTGCGGACGATCTTCGACGGGATCCGGCCGCTCGGCCGGCCGTCGATCTACTTCTCCACCGGCTCCTCGCACCTCCTCGAGCTCATCGCCCGCACGGGGGCCGACGCGCTCGGGGTCGACTGGCGCGAGCCGCTCGGGCGCGTGCGGGCCCGCGTCGGCGACGGTCTCGCCCTCCAGGGGAACCTCGACCCGGGCGCGCTCCTCGGGACGAGCGAGGCCCTCCGGCGGGAGGCCCGCGCGGTCCTCGACGAGCTCCCCGGGGGACGTGCGTATGTATTCAATTTAGGGCACGGCGTCCTCCCCGCGACCGACCCGGAGCGCGTCCGCGAGCTCGTCGAGTTCGTGCACGCGGAGGGTCGCCAGGATCGGAACCGATGACGGACCGCCCGAGCCCCCCGACGACCGGCGTCCTCCTGATGGGATACGGCAGCCCGAACGGGGCGGCGGACCTCCCCGAGTACCTCGCCGAGGTCCTCCACCGGAAACCGCCGAAGGAGCTCGTCGCCGAGTACGTCCGCCGGTACGACCTCATCGGAGGGTCGCCGCAGAACCGGATCCTGGCGTCGCTCCGCGAGAAGCTCGAGCGTCGGGTCGGCCGCGACCGCCCCGGCACACGGGTCGTGCTCGGCGTGAAGCACGGCCACCCCGCGCTCCGCGACGTGATCCCCGCCGCGGCGCGCGACGGGCTCACGCACCTCATCGCCGTGCCGCTCTCCCCGTACGCCTCGACCTGGATCAGCGAGCCGTACCAGAGCGGGGTCGCCGAGGGGATCGCGGCGTCGAAGTCGCCGATCGACGTCGACGTCCGGCTCGACTGGCACCTCGACCCGAACTGGATCGGCTACTGGGACCGGGCGATCCGCGCGTCGCTCGCCGCGCACCCGACGCCGGACGGCGCGGTGCTCCTCTCCGCCCACAGCCTCCCGCGGCGGATGCGCGACCAAGGCGACCCGTATCCCGAGATCCTGAAGCAGACCTCCGACGCGATCGCGCGGGCCGCCGCGCTCGGCCGTTGGTCGTTCACCTTCCAGAGCGCGGGCAACACGACCGAGCCGTGGCTCGGCCCCGACATCACCGAGGTGATGCTCGACTGGCGGCGGAAGGGCGCCGCGGAGCAGCTCGTCGCCTCGTTCGGCTTCGTCTTCGAGCACCTCGAGGTGCTGTACGACCTCGACGTCGTCGTGCGCGAGTTCGCCGAGTCGCACGGGATCGGCTATCGGCGCGTCCCGATGCCGAACGACGCCGACGAGGTCGTCGAGGCCGTGGCGGCGCGCGTCCTCGGCCCGGCGGCCTCGGCGACGCCGGCCCCGTCGGCGGCGCCGCGACATCGCTCCGCCTCCCGGCGGAAGCCCTAAGTCCCGCGAGGCCTCGGTCCGCCATGCCGCCGCCCCGTCGCCCGCCGGACACGGACCGCCGGCGCGCCGACTTCCACGCCCACTCGTTCCTGACCGACGGCTCCACCTCCGCGACCGAGATGTGGTACGAGGCCGAGGTCCTGGAGCATCGCGCGCTCGCGCTCACCGACCACCTGTCGTTCGAGGATCCCCGTCCGCTCCTCGAACGGCTGCGGGGGGAGGCGGCCGCCTGGGAGGGCTCGAAGTTCCGCCCGGTCGTCGGCGTCGAGCTGACGAAGGTCCCGCCCGCGCGGATCGCGGACGCGGCTCGAGCCGCCCGGCGCGCCGGCGCCGAGATCGTCATCGTCCACGGGGAAACGATCGCCGAGCACGTGCCGCCCGGGACGAACCACGCCGCGATCGACTCCGGCCTGGTCGACGTGCTCGCCCACCCGGGGGTCCTCGCGCCCGAGGACGCGGAACTCGCCCGCGCGCACTCGGTCGTGCTCGAGATCTCGGCGCGCCGGGGACACTCGCTGACGAACGGCCGCGTCGCCCGCCTCGCCCTCGAGGTCGGAGCGGAGCTCGTCGTCGACTCGGACGCGCACTCCGCCCACGAGCTCGTGCCGCTCGATCAGGCCCGACGGATCGCCCTCGGGGCCGGGGTGCCCGAGGAGCGGCTCGAGGAGGTCCTCGTCGAGACCCCGAGCCGTCTCCTGCGCCGGCTCGGCGGCCGGTAGCGGCCCCGCCCTCTTCCGCGACGGTTATCCCCCGGAAGGCACCTCGCCCCCGCGGTGCCGTCGACCCCTCCCTCGTCCGGGCCGCCCGTCACGCTCGACACGGACGACCGCAAGTGGCTGCACGACAAGTACGAGCGCCTCGCGAGCGAGGAGATCACGCTCTCGGGCAGCCGGACCGCCTACTACGCCGCGATCGGCAGCGTCCTCGTCACGGGGGTCGTGGTCGCGCTCGACGACTTCTCGGGGAACCGGGTCCTCCTCGCCGCGGTCGCGACGTTCCTCGCGATCCTCGGCATCCTCATCTCGTCGGTCTGGGCGGTGCTCCTCCACCGGACGAACGACGCGCTCAACCTCTGGCGGGAGGCGGCCCGCCGGCTCGAGGAGTACGACGCGCCGATCGTCGGCGACCTGCCCGTGCCGATCACGCTCCGCACGGGCGAGACGTTCCCGGGGAACCTCCTGCGGCCGTACCAGCTCCACGCGCTGCGGTTCCAGCGCGCCTCGTCCTGGATGGACCGGGCGAACCCGTCGACGCTCACGGAGATCCTCCCCGTCGCCTTCCTCGTCCTCTGGGTCGCGATCCTGGCGGTCGTCTGGACCTGGTATCTCTGGTGAGCGACCGTCAGGCGTTCCGCCGGGCGGGGAGTTCGCCCCGCCGGATCGCGGCGAGGAGCCGCGCGTAGTCCCGCTCCGTCTGGTCCGCGTACGCTTCGGCGAAGGCGGTCACCGCCCGGTCGAAGGTGTCCTTCGTCCCGAGGTACCCCGCGATCGCCGCGGGGTCGCCCGTCCGCGCGTGGGCCCGCGCGAGCGCGGCCGCGCACAGCTCGCCGTGGCCCGTGATCTCCTTCGGGCCGAGCGTCCCGGGGTCGACCGTGAACTTCCAGTCGCGCAGCTGCCGGACGTAGAAGTCGCGGCCCTCGAGGCGACCCCAGCCGAGGAGGCTGTCGCTCGCCTCCTGGATCAGGTGCTGGCCGACGACCACGCGCTCGGCGTGGTTGGAGTATCCGCTCCGCCCGGCGTACGGCTCGAGCGCCGAGGCGAGCGCCTGCTTCACCTGCAGGAAGAGCGGGTCGTCCGTGTCGCGGTCTCCGACCAGGAGGAGGATCGAGCAGCGGGTCCCGACGCTACCGACCCCGACGACCTTCTGCGCCACGTCGAGCGGGTGGTACCGTTCGAGGAGCATGCGGCGCTCTTCGGGGAGCGTCGCGAGGTACCGCTCGAACAGCCGGTGGGTGAACTCGCGTCGTTCGGCGGTCGGGTAGTGGACGATCAGCGGCGGCTCGTCGCGGATCCGCAGGCGCTCCCCGACCCGGCGGACGAGGTGCGGGAAGACGTGCGAGGAGGTGTTCCCGCGCGCCCGCAGCGCGTAGCGCCCGGCGGCGCGTCGCGCGAGGCGGGCGACCTGGCGCGACGTCGCTTCGGGGTCGAGGTGGGCGTACCAGATCGCGAGGTACGGTTCCCGCGCGTAGCCGTTCATCGCCTCGCGGTACGTCCGGGCCGCCCGCAGCGCGACCCGTCGAGACCGCGCCCGGGGGAACCGGTTCGCCCGGGAGGCGACGACGAGGCTCGCGAGGAGTCGCTTCACGTCCCACTCCCACGGGCCGGGCAGCGTCTCGTCGAAATCGTTCAGGTCGAAGACCTCGTGGCGCTCCGGCGTCGCGAAGATCCCGAAGTTGGAGAGGTGCGCGTCGCCGCCGAGCTGCACCCGGAGGTCGGTCCGCGCGGTCGTCGCGAGGTCGCGCGCCATGACCCCGGCGCTCCCCCGAAGGAAGGCGAGCGGCGAGAGCGCCATCCGGCCGTACCGCACGGGCAGGAGCTCGGCGACGCGCGCGCGGTCGGTCGCCCGCAGCTGCTCGACCGGGTCCGGCCGGTCGCGCGGGGCGACCCAGACCGCCTGGCGCTTCCGCGGGACCTTCTCCCGGAGCGCCTTTCCCGCGCGGTACCGCTCCGCGCGGGACGGGAGCTCCCGAAGGGAACCTCCCCGGGGAGCGGGGCGACGACGCTCGGGCATGGCGCACCGACGACACCGGCGGAGCCTCGCCTAATAGCTGCCGTCGGGCGCTCGGGAACGGGGCGTCGGGGCTTTCCGTGCCCGCGGCGGTGCGGACGCCCGATGCCGCAGCGTGCGCGCGGGCGCCGGCCCGCCCGGTTGACGATCGTCCTCGCCCAGTGGTGCCCGCACTGCGTCCCCCTCTCGGTCCAGAACGGCCGGCGCCTCGCGAAGACGCTCCACGTTCCGCTCCGCCTCCTCGACATCGACCGGAAGCGGGAGGTGGCCGCCGCCGACCGGATCGTCCGGGACCACGGCGACGCCGCGCCGGACTACCTCATCCCGCAGGTCTTCCTCGAGTGGGAGGACGGCGTGGTCGAGCACCTGCTCACGGGCTTCTCGGAGGCGGTGCCCCGGACCGCCCGGGCCTGGCGCGACCTCTTCGCGAGCGAGCGGCTCCGCGACGTCCGCCGGGAGGCCGCCGCGTGACGCGCCCGGGCGCGATCCCTCCGGTGCTCCGCGCCGCCCTCGATTGGCCCAGCGGCCGGTGCTACCGCCACTGCGACCGACCGGTCCGTCCCCGGCGCTTCGCGAGCGCCCTCCCCGGGACCTGGACCGTCCGTGCCTGCCCTTCGGGGGTCGTCTCCGTGACCTCGTACGCGGAGTGGACGGCGCGGAACCCGACCCCCGACGTGCGGCGGTACCTCGAACGCGGGACGGTGCCTCCGCGGCTCGTGCGCGCCTGGGACCTCCGCCTCGCGACGCGACGCGGGCCCGAGCTCGGTCGAGCCGCGGAGCGCTTGCTCGCTCGTGCGCGACCGCGGCGCGGGTTGCGGGTCGTCTACTGGAGGGTCTACCCGTTCCGGGCCCGCGACGGCTCGGAGCGGCGGCTCTTCGTCTGCTTCCGGACCCGACACGCCGGACCGGTCTTCTTCGCCGCCGACCCCGCGAAGGGCCCGGCGGTTTGTCCCCGGTGCGGCCCCCGGCCGCGCCCGCGCCG
>JASHVA010000002.1 GCA_030039715.1 Thermoplasmata archaeon
GAGGGGAACGAGCGGCGTGTTCCCCACCAGGTCCAGGACCGAGCCGGGGGCGGGGGATCGTGCGGCCACCGGGCCGGCGAAGCGGACCCCCGCCTAAAGAGTTTGGAACCGCGCAGGAGCTTCCCCGGGCGGTACGAGAAGTTCGTACTCGTTCGTTCCCCTCCGCCCGATAGATTAAGGGCGGATGGCCGCTCGCTGCATCACGGCCACAGGGATGATCGGCAGCCTGGAGTCCGAGGTGCTCTCGTCGCTACGCCAGCTCGGCGAAGCGCCGGCGCGGGACGTCCGGAAGGCCCTCGAAAAGGGCGGGACGCGCGTCGCTTACACGACGGTCGCGACGATCCTCGCCCGACTGTTCGACAAGGGTCTGGTACGCCGGCGCCGCGAGACGTGCCGGGGAGGTGAACGGTACGTCTATCGTCCGGCCGAGGTCGAGCAGAAGTATCTGCTCAACCTCCTTAAGGGGGTCGTCGCCATGTTCGGCCCCGCCGGAGTCGTCCACTTGAACGAGGAGATCGCCAAGCTGAACCCGTCCGAAGAGCGCGACCTCCGACGCCGCCTCGGCCTGGAATGAAACGGGAGCCGTTCCGATGACGACCACGCTCCTCGAGCTGGTCTCCCTCCCCGTGCTCGCCTGGGTCGCGGTCGGCGTGGGCCTCCTGCTCGCGTACCGCCGGTCGACATCGACGCTCGTCTTCCGCCTCGCGGCGGTCTTCCTCGCGTTCTGGGCGGTCTTCGCGACGACGGGGCTCGTCTGGATCCTCTCCGCGGGCGGCTGGTCCGCCGTCGTCCGCTTGGCGGCGCATCCCGAGATGATCTTCGGGCCCGGGTTCGCGCTCGCCTGGTGCGTCGGCGCGGTCGGCGCGTTCGCGATCTTCTCGACCGCGTTCCTGCTGAGCCAGGTCGTCGGCCGGGGCTACCTCGTCGTGCACCGCCCCCGGGCGATGCCGTGGCCGGCGGGCGTCGAGCGGCCGGCCACGCCGGCCGACCTTCTGCTCTTCTCGTCGCCGCGCGCCGAGGCCTGCTCGTTCACCCTCCTCGAACTCGGAGGGGCGGCCCGCGTGCACCGGCGGGACGTGATCCTCCTTTCCGAGTCGCTCGTGCGCACGTTCTCGCCGGCCGAGACGGCGGCGGTGGTGGCCCATGAGCTCGGTCACCTGAGGGAGCTCGACGGCCGATACCTCACCTTCTTCCGCACGCTCTCGCGCCTGATGCGCTGGGACCCGATCTTCGCCTACCTCGCGAGCCGACTCACCGAACGCGAGGAGTTCCTCGCCGACGACGACGCGGTCGCATTGACCCGGCGCCCTCGCGCGCTCGCGCGGGCGCTCTTCAAGGCGAACCTGACGGCGGACGCGCGGGCCCCCCGGGCGATGCCCGGACTTCTCGGAACGCACGGGCGGAGGGGCCAGCGGCAGACGGCGGAGCGGATCCGGCGACTCGTTGCGCTCGCGGAGAGCGGAGAGTTCCCGGAGGACGTTGGCGAATAGGGCGCCGACCCGCCCGCGGCGCGGGGGAGTCGCCATCGCGGTCGTGCTCGCATGGACGGCGCTCGTGCTCGTCGCCGCCGCGGGAGGGGCGCTCGCCGCACCGTACCCGGCGTTGCCGATCGCGAGCGACCGGGGGTTCCTCGGGAACCTCACGGCGCCGACGCTCGCCCCGGGGGCGGGCGGGTCGATCTCGTTCACCGTCGGCGACCCGCTCGCCGCGCCGATCGACGGGACGGTGCTCACGCTCGGAGTGTACGCGTTCAACGGCTTTCCCGGCAACGCCACCGCCACCGGTTCGGTCGCGGGAACCCCGATCCTATCGAACGCCTCGGCGTCGAGCACGGTCGTCTCGGTCGCCGTCGGGACCGTCGCCCCGGGGGGCGTCTACCGCGCGTCGGTCGGGGTCGCGACCTCGGGGACGACCCCGAGCGGAGCGTTCGCGGTCCGCACCGCCCTCTCCTTCCGCTCGAACGGCACCGCCTACCAGCTCGAGTCCCGCGGCTGGTTCAACGCGACGACCTGGGCCGCGGCCACCCAGCTCCCGAACGGCAGCGCGACCCTGAATCTCTCCGTGCTCGGCGTGTCGGGGGTCACGCCCGAGACCGCGATCGTCGTCGCCGCTTCGACGTTCCCGACCGTCCTCACCGCGATCCTGGTGGTGGCGGCGATCTTCGTCGGCGCGGGGGCGGTCGTCTACTTCCGTCGGGGGCCGGGGTCGAGCTCCGGGGCCCGGTAGTCCGCCGACGACCACCAGGCGCCGAGCGCCTTCGGAAGCAGGCGAACGAGCGCGGGCGATTGCCGGAGCAGTCGCCGGGCGACATGCGTGGGGAAGTCGATGTCGCCGAAAGCGACGATCGTGGCGGTGAGCTCCGCGCCGCGCAGCGCCGCGACGATCGCGTCGAGGTCGGCGTCGGAGAGCCGGGCGACCACCCGGCGCAGGTGAAGGGCCCGACGGAACTCCTCGCCGAGCTCGGCTCTCCACCGGCGCTCGTACTCGGCGAGCGCCCCGGCCGAAACGTCGCCCCGGCGCAGCGCCGGATCGGCGACCTCGGCGAGGATCTCGGCGCACCGCATCCCGGTGAAGATCCCGCCGCCGGAGAGCGGCTTCACCTGAGCCGCGGCGTCGCCGACGAGCGCCGCGCCGTCCGTGTACGTACGCGGGACTTCGCCGATCGGGATCCCCGATACGAGGTACGCCGTGGGGTTGGCCAGCGGCGCGCCGAGCCGGCGCGCGATCTGCGCCAGCAGGCGGTCGAAGTACGCGCGGGCGCTCGTTCCGTCGGCGTCCACGGCGACGCCGACGCGCGCCCCACCGGCGCCGTCCGGGATCCACCAGCCGAAGAGTCCCGGCGAGATCCGACGGCCGAGGTAGACCTCGACCTGTTCGGGGTCGCCCGGGCTCACCGGGAACTCGGCCTCGAACGCCGGCAGGATCTCGACCGGGCGCCGGAGCCGGAACGCCCGCGCGACGGCGCTCGACACCCCGTCCGCCCCGATGACGAGGCGGGCCCGGACCTCGACCGGCTCGCCGTCCGCCGAGGTCGCCCGCACGGTCGTGCGACCGCCGACCCGTTCGACGAGGCCGTCGAACCGCACCGCCGTCCGGAAGCGGGCGCCGGAGCGCGCCGCGCGGTCGGCGAGGTGCACGTCGAGCCCCGCGCGGTCGATGACGAACGCGCGCGGCGTGGCGGCTTTGAACGCGACCGAGCCGAGGCCCGGCCCATACACGGTCGCGCCCCGCACCGGAGTTCGAACGAATCCGGTCGACCCGGCGAGGTCGAGGACCCGCTGGGAGACGAGCCCCGCGCACTGCACGGGAGTCCCGACGCGGGGATGCTCCTCGAGCACGAGCACGTCGTGGCCGTGTCGTGCGAGGCGTTCGGCCGCGGTGCTGCCGGCGGGGCCGGCGCCGACCACCAGCACGTCGACGTCGTCCACGCCGGGAGAATGCGGGCGCCGACCAAAAGGGGGAGGGACTCCCTCAGCCGGCCCGCCAGGGCGTCGGCACGAGGTCGGTGCGCTGCCGCGGCTCCACGGCCGACGACTCCACCGGGACGGAGACTCCGGCGCGGTGGGCCATCCGCCCGGTCCAGGCGATCATCGCCCCGTTGTCCACGCACATCGCGCGGGGGGGCGCGAACATCGTCCCGCCGCGCTCCTCGACCATCGTCCGGACCATCGTGCGCAGCCGCTCGTTGCAGGCGACCCCGCCCCCGAGCACGACCGCGTCGCGCCGCCGGTGGGCGAGCGCGCGCTCCGTGATCTCCGTCAGCATCGCGTACGCGGTCGACTCCACCGAGTAGGCGAGGTCGGGCCGCGCGACCCCCCGTCGGTGGTACGTGATCGCCGCCGTCAGCATCCCCGAGAAGGCGACGTCCATCCCGTGCACCGAGTAGGGTAGCTCGACGAGCTCCGAACCCTGCCGTGCCTCGAGCTCGAGCGCGGGGCCGCCGGGAAACGTCCCGCCGAGCTCGATCCAGAGCTTGTCGAGAAAGTTGCCGATCCCGATGTCGAGCGTCTCGCCGAGGACCCGGTACCGGCCGCGGCCGTACGCGATCACCTGCGTGTTCCCGCCGCTCGCGTAGAGGAGCAGCGGGTCCTCGAGGCCGCTCAGCACGCGCGCGATCTCGACGTGCGCCACGCAGTGGTTCACCGGCACGAGCGGCTTCGACCAGGCGAGCGACAGCATCCGGGCCACGGTCGCCCCCGCGCGGAGGCACGGCCCGAGCCCGGGACCCTGGGCGAACGCGACGGCTTCGATCTCCGCGGGGTCGACGTGGGCCGCGTCGAGCGCCTGCCGAACCAGGCGCGGCAACAGCTCGACGTGGTGGTTGGCCGCCTCTCGTGGATGGATGCCCCCGGCCGGAGGCCGATACATGTCCGAGGCCAGCCCGAGGACGCGGGCACCGTCCTCCACGATGCCCACGGACGCGGTGTGGGCCGTGGATTCGATGCCGAGGACCGGTCCGGTGTGCCCCGCCTCGCCCGTCGACATGCCGGGTACGACGGTCCGGCCCCGCGGGCCGGAGGTCACTCCTCCGTGGACTCGATCCGGAAGCCGACGCGCTTTCCGCGCAGCGTCTCCTGGATCCGGTCGGCGAGGTCGAGCGTCTCCTGCACGGTGGCGGGCCGACCCCACTCGTACAGGAAGTCGTACCCCTCGGTCTCGGGCCGGAAGCCGATGTCCTCGAGCAGCTCGGCGACCTCCGAGTACGGAGCGCCCTCGCTGTCGAGCTGTACGAGCAGGAAGGTCTTCGTCAACGGAGCTCCCCGGAGGTCGGCTTCGGCCGCACCAGCGACGCTCCGCAGATAAGGCTCACGACTCCGGAGGGTCCGCTGGCTCGCGCTCTTCCCCCACCGGCGCGCCGGCGTGGGCGACGACGCGGACCGCGACGCCGCGGGCCAGTCGCGGCATCTCGTAGGGCGCGAGCAGCAGTCGGCCGACGGCGAGCAGCGCATCCTCGCGGTCGACCAGGAGGGCCGTCTCGTCCGGGACGAGGAGGGGGTCGGACCCGACGACGAACCGGGAGAAGAGACTCCGACCCGACGCGACGAACGGCACCGCGTCGTCCGCGACGACGACCCGTCGCGCCCCCTCGGGCAACCGCGGGAGGAGTTCGCGGGCGCCCGCAAAGGTCGGCCGAGGGATCCCGTCCGTACCGACCACAAACCACGGGGTCCCGTCGGCGCCGATCGACCGAAGGCGTCCGGATCGCCGGGACCGCTCCCCCCGCAGCCGGCTCGCGAGGTCGTCGGCCACGACCGGACCGAACTCCCAGGCGAGCAGCGCGTGCACCTGACGGGGGGTCCACTCCGCCGACCAGTTGCGATCGAGATCGGCGTCGAGGTCCGGCCGGGCCGCGAGGTCGTCGCGGACGGCCGAGGCCGGAAGGTGTCGCCGCGGCTCGGCGAACTCTTCGACGCCCAGGTACGGGCCCACCGGGTACAGATCCGTGAGCTCAAGGGGGACGGGTCCGAGCGGCGTCTCGCACTGCCAGGCGATCGAGCGGCCCGCGCGGTCCTCGCACGGGACGTGGCCGAGGTACTCGGGACGCAGCGGCACCCGGGGGATCGGCTCGGGCAGCGGCCGCTCCCGAAGGTACTCGTCGACTCGACGCCGGAACCGAAGTACCGACGGCCGGGAGCGGCTCTCCGCCGCGATCTCGCGGAACGCCCGGCGGGACGCGGGCTCGGTCGGCAGGAACGGCTCGGGGTGGCGCTTCGTCTCGTCGAGCCCCGCGCGCAGTGCCGGATGCCCCGCCGCGCGCCGCTCGGCGAGCTCCCAGAGCGTGCCGTCCCGGATCGCCTGTCGGACGCGCCCGACCTCTTCGATCGAGACGAGGAGGTTGTGGAGCGCGAGCCGCCGCTCCCGATCGGCGGCCGGGAGCCGCACGACCTCCGTCAGCGGTTGCTGACCGCACAGCACGCACCGGCAGACCTCCTCGCGCAGCTCGTCCGCGGCGACCGTCCCTTCGGGGAAGAGGAGGTCTCCCCGACGCGCGAACTTCTGGTAGGCCGACGAGTCGAAGAGGTCGACCCCCCAGAGGGCCGCGAAGGCGAAGGTCATGGGATGGCCCGCACCGAAGAGATGGACGACCGCCCCCGGATTCAGCTCGGGGCGGGCGGCGGCGAGCGCGCGCGCCAGTTCGGGGAACCGGTACTGCTCCAAGAGCGGCACCACGCCGCCGATCGCGAGAACGTCCGCGAGCTCCGAGGCGCGCCGGGCCGAGCGGGACCGCAGGTCCTCGTGCGACCCTCCCTGGACCGGTACCGCGAGGAGGCCGGGGCGAACCGCGCGCGCCGAACGGGCGCGCTCGAGGGTCTCCTCGAGCGCCGCACTCGCCCCGGCCCAGTCG
>JASHVA010000061.1 GCA_030039715.1 Thermoplasmata archaeon
AAGGCGGTCGAGGCGGCCGGCGACCTCGACACGCTGATCCTCGACAAGACCGGGACGATCACGGTGGGCAACCGCCTCGCGGTCCAGTTCGTGGTCGCGCCCGACGTCCCCATGGACACGCTGGTCGAAGCGGCGATGCTCTCCTCCACGCTGGACGACACCCCCGAAGGGAAGTCGATCGTTCGGCTCGCCGCGCGCCGGGCGTCGCCCGTCCGCCGGGTCGAGCCCGGCTCGATCAAGGTGCTGCCGTTCACGGCCGAGCGCAGGATGAGCGGGATCGCGCTCGCCGACGGGACCGAGTTCTACAAGGGCTCGATCCAGGCGATCGAGGCGTACGGAGCCCCCCTGCCGCTCGAGCTCCGCAAGTCGGCGGCCGAGGCGTCGCGGCAGGGGATGACCCCCCTCGCGGTGACGGCGGGCCGGCGCGTCGTCGGCCTGGTCTTTCTGAAGGACGTGGTGAAGCCGGGCATCCGCGACCGGATCCATGAGCTCCATCTGATGGGGATCCGGACGGTGATGTGCACGGGCGACAACCGCCTCACGGCGGCGGCGATCGCGAAGGAGAGCGGGGTCGACGACTTCGTGGCCGAGGCGAAGCCCGAGACGAAGCTCGTCGTGATCGAGAAGGAGAAGGCGGCCGGCCGCCTGGTCGCGATGAGCGGGGACGGCACGAACGACGCCCCCGCCCTCGCCCGCGCGGACGTCGGGCTCGCGATGAACAACGGGACGAGCGCGGCGAAGGAGGCCGGCAACATGGTCGACCTCGACAACGACCCCACGAAGCTGATCGAGATCGTCTCGATCGGGAAACAGCTCCTGATCACGCGGGGCGCGCTCACGACCTTCACGATCACGAACGACGTGGCGAAGTACTTCGCCATCATCCCCGCGATCTTCGTCGCCGCCGGCGCCGGCTCGCTCACGGGCGTCGCGATCCTCAACGTCCTCGGGCTCACGAACCCCCAGCTCGCGGTCCTCGCGACCCTCCTCTTCAACGCGATCGTGATCCCGCTGCTCATCCCGCTCGCGCTCGCGGGCGTGCCGTTCCGTCCGCGGCCCGCGATCGACCTCCTGCGGCGGAACCTCCTCTACTACGGCTTCGGCGGGCTGATCAGCGCGTTCGTCGGGATCAAGCTCTGCTACCTCCTCCTCGCGTGGCTCTCGGGGCTCGCGTGGGTGCAGGGCCTCGGCGTCGCGATCGGCCACTTCCTGCCGATCGGAGGTCTCGGGTGAGCGCGCCGAGCCCGCCCCCCGCGGCGCCGCCGACCGCCGCGCCCGCCTCGCCCCCCTGGGCCCACCGGCCGTCGAGCCACCTCCGGGCCGGGGCCGTGCTCCTCGTCCTCACGCTCCTCGTTTCGGGGTTCGCCTATCCGTTGCTCGTCACCGGGATCGCCCAGATCATCGACCCGTACGCGGCGAACGGCTCCCTGCTCTCGTACAACAACACGACCGTGGGGTCCGCGCTGATCGCGCAGAACACGAGCGCGCCGTATCTCTTCTGGGAACGGCCGTCGCTCTCCGATTACAACACCACCGAGGGGATGATCACACCGGACGGGCCGACGGACCCGGCCCTCGCCGAGTGGTTCAACGAAACTATAGCCTACATGCGCGAATACGGCAACTTCACCGTGAACGCGACACTGCCGATCTGGTTCGTCTCCCCGTCCGGCTCGACGATCGACCCCGACCTCACGCCCGAGGCGGTCCTCGTCCAGGTCCCGCGCGTCGCGAACGCGACGAACCTCTCGTTCGACTACCTCACGAACTTCATCAACGCCCACATCACGAACCCGCCGATCCCGTACCTCGGGGTCCAGTACGTCGACGTCCTGCAGCTCGACCTGGACCTCCTGCCGATCCTCGGGAAGGGGGCGTGATGTACCGGCAGATCCTGATCCCGGTCCAGGAGCCGAGCGAGGTCGAGCCCCTGATCCGATTCGCGGCGATGCTCCTCGACTCGGACGGCGAGATCCGCGCCCTCCACATCATCCCGACGACGACGCTGCCCCAGGTCGCCCGCGAGTGGCGGGCCTCGGTCGACCTGGTCGTGCCGGCGCACGAGGCGGCCGCCGCGCTCGACGTGAAGGTCGACCCCGAGGTGCGCGCGTCGACCGACGTCCCCGGGGAGATCCTCGAGAGCGCCGAGTCGCACGGGGTCGACGCGATCCTGATGACCCTGCGCGGCGACAAGCGCAGTCGCAACCCGTTCGTCGGCCATACGGCGAGCGGGATCCTCCACCACGCGCACGCCGACGTCCTCATCGTGAACCGTCTCGCGCTCACCGCGGGGAAGCTCCCCCGCATCCTCCTCCCTTCGTTCCGCGCCCAGCCGCTCCCGCGCGCGATGCAGGTGGCGGAGGAGATCGCCGTCCACCACGAGGGCGCGCCGGTGACGACGATCGCGCTCGGCCCGGCCGCCCCCGGCGAGGCCGAAGAGTACGTCGAGCGCGAGGAACGCACCGCCCGGGGCGTTCCCGTCCTCCACAAGCGCTCCGCGATCGGGGGCG
>JASHVA010000062.1 GCA_030039715.1 Thermoplasmata archaeon
GAGCCGTTCGTGGTCCCGCCGAAGTCGACGCTCCAGCTCGTGCCCGCGGGAAGGCCGGACTCTTGGAACGTGACCGGATAGTTGGACGCGCCGACCGAGGAGATCGTGAGCACCCAGGTGCTGACCCCCCCCTCGGCGATCGGCTCGTTCAGGTCGACGACCTCGTTGTCCGCGGCGTCGTAGACGAACTGCTCGTAGGTCGCCTGGGGATTCGTGGGTTCGACCGTTGTGTTGTACTGGGTCCAGGTCCCGCCGACGTAGAGCCAGGTCGAGTAGAAGTCGGAGCCCGAAGAGCTCCCGCCGTACAGCACGACCCGGTTGATCGAGCTGTCGAAGGCCAGCCCGTAGCCGCCCCGCGCCCCCGGGTGGACGGCCGGGGAGAGTTCGTTCCAGTCGCCGTCGTAGTACGTCCACGTGTCGTTGAGCGGGCCCGAGATTCCCTGCCCGCCGAACATCAGCATCTCGTCGTCGACGGTGTCCCAGACCATCTCCTGCGTCTGACGGCCGACCGGCACGGTCGCGGGCGAAAGGTGGGTCCAGGCGTCGCCGAGGAACGACCACGTCTGGTTCGTGTAGGTGTGCTCGATCCCGTCCGTGAAGTTGACCCCGCCGAAGAGCAGGATCGCCTCCGTCTGGGCATCGTAGGCCATCGAGAACCAGAAGCCGGGGGGCGGCGCCGGCCCGACCGTCGACGTGATGTTCGTCCAGGTGCCCGGGGAGCCGCTCCAGATCCAGGTGTCGTTGTACTCCTGGTGGTCCGGTCCCGTGCCCCCGAAGAGGATGACCTCGTTCTGGGGCGGGTCGTAGGCGAGCTCCGCGCCACTGCGCTCGGGCGGCGAGACGGCCGGGGTGACGTTCGTCCAGACGCCGGCGTGGAAGCTCCACGTGTCGTTGTAGTACTGGGTCGCGTCGGTGGAGCCGTTGAAGTACTGACCGCCGAAGAGGATCACGGATCCGCTGGTCGCGTCGTAGACCATGCTGCCGGTGTTCCGCGGGGGAGGCTGGTCCGGCCCGGAGAGGCTGAGGTTCGTCCAGACTGGCGAGAACGCACTCGGCGTGGCGGCGCCCGCGGCGAGCGGCGCGTCCCGAGGGCTCGCCACCCCCGACCCCGTCGTGAGGAGGGCGGCGGCGAGGCCGCTCGACACGAGCACGACGACGGAGACCGCCACGGCGAGAACGGCGCGAACGCCGCGGGAGCGCGACACGCGGGGCGATGGCGGCCCCGGATTAGATACCTTGTGGAAATCAGTCGATGTAGCCGAGGGAGCGGAGGCGCTCTTTGAGGGCCCGCTCGTCCTCCTCGCTGAACGTGCTCTCGCGGGACTCCTCGAGAAGGCGCGCCAGCACGAACGAAACGAAAGCGTCCACGGACCCGAACGAGGTCTCCCGGATCCGTCGCTCGATGTCGCGGGCGACCTCCTCCGGGATCCGGATCGGGCGCGTCGCGCCAACGGCGACCGGCTCGCTCATCGCGGGCCGAGGAGAGGCGCGGATAGATAGGGTCTTCGCGGCGAGGCGTCCGGGAGCGTCGCCCTACTCCCACTCGATCGTCGCAGGCGGCTTGTCGGAGACGTCGTACAGCACCCGGACGACCTCGCCGGAGAGCTCGCGCGTGACCCGTTCCGCGATCGCCTTCAGGAGCGGGCGCGGGACGGCCATCGCGGTCGCCGTCATCGCGTCGATCGACTCGACGATGCGGACGCTGACGGCCTCGCCGTAGACCCGGTTGTCGCCCGTCACTCCCACGGTACGGGTGTTCAGGAGGACGGCGAAGTACTGCCACGGGCGCGGGATCGTCCCGGCCGCCACCGCCCGCTCGACCTCCTCCTCGACGATCGCGTTCGCGACGCGGAGGCGTCGGACGCGCTCCGGGGTGACCGGTCCGTTCACGCGCACGGCGAGGCCGGGCCCGGGGAACGGCTGGCGGTCCGGCGACGGGATGCCGAGGTGCCGGGCGAGCTCGCGCACCTCGTCCTTGTAAAGGTCGCGGAGCGGTTCGACGAGCCGAAGGCGGCTGTCCTTCGGCACGCCGCCGACGTTGTGGTGGGTCTTGATCGTGTCGCGGAGCGCGCCCCCGCTCTCGATCCAGTCCGGTGCGATCGTCCCCTGGACGAGGCGGTCGGTCCCGAAACGGGTCGCCTCCTCCTCGAAGAGGCGGATGAACGCCGCCCCGATGCGCCGGCGCTTCTCCTCGGGGTCGGAGACCCCCTCGAGCGCCGCGAAGAATCGGTCCGCGGCGCGGGCGACCTCGAAGCGGAGGCCGCTCGCGCGGAAGAACTCCGTGACCCGCTCGACCTCCCCGGCGCGGAGTAGCCCCGTGTCGACGAAGATCGCGCGCGCGCGCTCGCCGAGCGCGCGCTCGACCAGGAGCGCGGCCGTCGTGGAGTCGATGCCGCCCGACGCGGCGACGATCGCCTTTTCCGGGACCTCCCGGCGGATCCGTTCGATCGACTCGGCGACGAACGCCGCCGGGTCGTTCACGCCGGGCTCCCGGGAGCGGGCGCGGGCTCCTCGCGCCACTTCGCGCGGTACTTCTCGAGCTGGGCGGTGAGCTCGGGGTACTTGAGCGCGAGGATCGCGGTCGCGAGGAGCGCGGCGTTCTCGGCGGCGTCGAGCCCGACCGCCGCGACGGGGATGCCGGGCGGCATCTGCACGACCGAGAGCAGGCTGTCGAGGCCGAGGCCCCGGTGGAGGGGGACGCCGACCACCGGCTTCAGCGTGCGGGCGGCGACGACCCCGGGGAGCGCCGCGGAGAGTCCCGCCATCGCGACGAAGACGTCGGTCGCCGGGTCGCGGACGAGCCGGTCGACCTTGTCGGGGTTGCGGTGGGCCGACGCGACGTGGACGTCGCACGGGACCCCGAACTCCGTGAGACGGGCCCGGACCTTTTCCGCGATCTCGAGGTCCGACTTGCTGCCGACCAGCACCGCGACCTTCACACCGGCGCCCGAGCGACGGTGAGACAAATAGTTTGGCCGCTTGGCGGCCGCCGCATGGCGCTCCGGCTCCACCGCGGCGGCCGATTCCGCACCTGGCTCGGCGAGCGGTTCGGCGGGGACTTCGCGCTCGGCGACCGCCTCTGGCGTCGGGCGCTGCACGTGCTCGGCGCGGGGGCGCTCCTCTACTACGCCCTGCCGGTCGATTTCTTCCTCGTCGCGCCGAAGGAGTACGTCCTCCTCGCCGCGCTGGCGGTCGTCTTCGGGCTCGAGGGCCTCCGCCACTTCGCAGGGCTCCAGCTTCCGACCATCCGGCCGTACGAAGAGGGGCGCGTCGGGAGCTTCGCCCTCTTCGCGCTCGCGATCGTGGTCGCGATCCTGTTCTTCCCGATGCCGGTCGCCTGCGCGGTCGTGCTCGGCACCGCGCTGGTCGACCCGCTCGCCGGCGAGCTGCGCCGGACCCCGTACGGGCCGGCGGTGGAGTTCGGCGCGCCCGTCCTCGCCTACGCGGTCCTCGCGTTCCTCGGCCTCGCGGTCCTCGGCCGCTGGCCGGCGCTCCCGTCCGCCGGCCTCGCGGCGGTCGCCGCGGCGATCGCGGTCGCGGTGGAGCGCCCGAAGGTCTGGTGGGTCGACGACGACCTCGTGATGACGCTCGTGCCGGCGCTCTTTCTGTGGGCGACCGGGACGGTGGCGCTCGCCTTCCCCGGGTAGCGGGGCTAGACGATCGGGGTCAGCGTGGCGTGCGGCGGGCCCTTCTCGGGGTCCGGCGAGATCGAGTAGATCGTCGTCCGGGGCCGGATCCCGTAGATGCACGGGGCGCTGTCGATGTTGATGATCCGGAAGTACGTGTCCATCATGTTCAGGATCTCGCTCGAGACGAGGAGCCCCGGCTTGAGGAGCCCGATCCCGAGGTTCCCGACGTGCTTCGTCCGGGAGACGCCCTGGAAGTACATCCGGATGGCGACCTGGTCGCCCATCAGGCTCTCGAACGTGTCGAACGCGGTGTACTCGATGAACGGCTTGCGGTCGGGCCCCGCGACCGCTTTCTCGGCGGTCACCATCGCGCGCATCGCCTCGTCGCGCCCGAACCGGGCCATCGGCAGGATGTACGGGTCCTCGGTCTCGTTCGCGGTGTAGTCGGGGATCCGGACGCGCGTGTCGAACTGGTTCGCGGGCACGTGCCGGACGATCGTCTCCCGCAGCTTCTCGGGCGACTCGCCCGCGGCGAGGACCGCGATGATCCCCCGCCCCTGGGTCAGGAAGTTGAGGAACGTCGGCAT
>JASHVA010000063.1 GCA_030039715.1 Thermoplasmata archaeon
CGGCTTCGCGCTGTTCGGCACACCGACCGAAGTCGCCGCGAAGCTCCGGCCGTTCGCGGAGATCGGAGTGGACGAGGTGCTCGGGATCTTCGACTTCGGCGGACTACCGGACGACGACGTCGGCCGATCCGTCCGCGCCCTCGGGTCCGAGTTCAGCGGCTGAGCTCTGCGGCCCGGTCGCGACCATTCGAGAAGAGGAAGGGGTTCGCTCCGCGGGACCGGCCCGCTCGCTACTGGCCGCCCGGAGGGGTCGGGAGGGGCGGCGGGGAGTCGCCGGCCGCGGGCGGCGGAGCGTTCGACGCCGCCGGGGGGCTGCCTCCCTGCCACTCGGCCGGGGGCGGGGACGACGGCGCGGGGGCCGGGGCCGGCATCGTGCCGGTCGTCGGGTTGTACGGCGGGCTCGACATCGGCGGCGCGCGGTTCCGGCGGATCAGGAGCACGAGCAGCACCGCGACGACGAGGATCACGAGGAGGAGGATCAGCCAGCCCACGGTGAGGCCGCTGCCCGCCCCGAGCTCGTAGTCGAGCGCGGACGGGTGGGCATTGACCGTGAGCCCCGACTGCCCGTAGCACTCGTCACCGGCGTAGCAGTTCGGCCCGTAGACGCCCGGAGACTCGACGTACAGCCACAGGATGATCGTCCCCGAGGGGGTGCTCGACGGGATCGTCACCGTGATGGTGCCCGAGGTACCGTTCGCCGTGAACTCCGACTCTCCGACGGTGTACCCGAAGTAGAAGTAGATCGTGGAGTGGCTCGGCAGCGTCTGGCCATCGAGGGACTGGAGCGACCACCCGATCTGGATCGTCTGACCGGGCTGGTAGCTTCCGTCGGAGTAGCTGGACGGGGTGTTCACTCCGACGTTCACCTGGAAGCCGGTCTCGAGATAGTCGACGAGCTCCGCGCTGGAGTAGACGCCCGCGGTCGCCGACTGCGCCCAGGCGTAGACGACGTAGTACGTCGCCGGGTTGGCGTTCGGCACCGCGTAGGAGAACGAGCCGCCGTTCGCGACATCGCCGACCGCCACCACCGTCACGGCGGTCGTCTCGTCCATCAAGTACGAGTACCAGTACGCCGTGACGTTGTAGTAGACCGTGGTGCCGGGGAGTGCGCTCGGGGTCAACGAGACCCCGAACGACAGCGACTGGCCCGGGGCGTAGTAGCCACCCGAGGAGCTCGTGAGCAGGAGGGTCGGGTTCGAGACCGTGGCCTCGGCGAGGCCGTAGAACTCCTGGGTCGCGTTGTTCGCCAACACGTACACGGCGAAGAGGCCGGTGAGCCCCGACGACGGCAGGGTCAGCTCGAGCATCCCCGAGGTCGCCGTGCTCTCGATCGGACCCGTGGCGATGAACCCTTCCGACTGGGTGAAGATCGCCCACTGGCTCGCCGTGAGGGGGCCGGTGGCGGTCGAGTCGGTGGAGGCGAGCGTCCAGTTGGCGAAGACGGTCTCTCCGTCGACGTAGTTGTACGAGTTCAGCGCGACGGAGACGAGCCCGGTCGTGGACGCCGCGGGGATCACCTGGAAGCTGTAGTTGTAGAACAGCGGGAGGTACGTCGGGTTGGACGCGAGGGAGTCCGAGATCGTCACGTTGATCCCGTCGGGGAACGTGTCGCGGAACGCCGACTGGAACGGCGGGGCCGTGGGGATGAACGAGAACTGCACGGGCCCCGAGGCGTTCGTGATCAGCTCGGTCGGCGGGTTGCCGCCCGGTGTCACGTTGGCGCTGCCGTCCCAGAAGTGGACCGACACGGTGAGACCCGGAACGTACTCCGTGTAGCCGTAACCCGGGTCGTGGGCGTCGATCCAGATGCAGACGAACACCGGGCTCCCGCTCGCGAACGTGTAGTAGTTGCCGCTGTCGCACCCGGGATACGGGCTCGCCTCGATGTAGTCGAGGTAGAGCGCGCCGAGGTGGAAGACGGAGTAACCCGTCTCGTTCTCGAGGGTCGCGCCGCCGACGTAGACGACAGCCCAGAGCTCGAGGTCGATCGCTCCGATGTTGGTCGCGTTGCCGGGGATCTGGAAGGAGAAGGTGCCCGCTCCCACGGTGGGCAGCGTGAGGAACGCCGGGGCGAACAGGTTCTGCGTGGTGGCGTTCGTGTAGTCGCCCCACGCCGTGAGGTTCGTGAGGTGAGTGTACGGCGCGCCGTTCGAGCTCGCCGTGGCGACCCAGTTGACGGTGATCGTCTCGCCGGGGACGACGTTCGAGCCGTCGCCGGGGGACGTGGAGACGTAGAGCGAGAACGTCTGCACCGTGAGGTTGACGGCGGTGAAGCCGCCGAGGGGCGCGGAGGCGTTGATGTACCAGCCGCCCCCGTAGACGACCGAGCCCGGGAAGGCGAAGGTCAGGCGGTTCTGGTCGGTGGTGTTCACGTGCGTGGTCTGGTTGATCCCGACCGTCGCGGAGAAGACCGGGTTCACGAGGCCGTCCCGCGTGGCGTTCGGGTCGTTGATCGTGACGTTGACGGAGTGGTCGGCGGCCGTGTCGGCGATGGTGAAGTACAGCTGGGCGAGGCCGGGTTCCGCCCCGCCATCGAAGGTGTAGCAGCTCCCCGTGCAGAAGTCGGTGGTCTCGTAGTACAGGTTGTAGGTCGTGATCGCGATATCCGAAGCGGCCGGTGCCGGACTCGCCGAGGTCGCGAGCGCGCTCGACCCGTGGGCGGCCGAAGCCGAGGCCGGGCCGGCGGTGGCGAAGCCGACTCCGAGGAGAACCGAGGCGGTCAGCACGACGGCGAGCGCAAGAGCGGCGATCGGGCGCGACATCGGTATTGACCGCGTTCATCGGGTATAATAATCAGTCGGCGGCGCCGAATCCCGGCCGGCGGGCCGATTTTGCCCCCTCCCTCCGAACGGGCTTAATCCCGAACGGCCTTCGGCCGCTCGCCATGCCCGAGATCCTGCCCGGAATCCACCAGGTGGAGGGAGTCGACCCGAGCCCCGAGTTCTCGACCCACGTGTACCTCGTGAAGGATAAGGGACCCTCGTGGACCCTCATCGACACCGGCCTTCCCGGCGCCCATGCGGCGATCGAGAAGTACATGCGGGAGCACAAGATCGAGCCGACCGCGGTCAAGAAGATCCTGATCACGCACCTGCACCGCGACCACACGGGCTCGCTCAAGGCGATGGCCGCGTTCACGCACGCCAAGACCTACTCGCACTGGCTGGAGGCGGCGTACATCGCCTGCGACCCGCCGTACGACGGGCCGGGCACGCCGCCCGCGATGCCGCACGCGATCGACGAGACGCTGAAGGACGGCGACTCGATCGACGCCGCCGGGGGCCTCATCGCCTACCACACCCCGGGCCACACGCCCGGCCATACCTCCTACTACCAGCCGGAGCGGAAGATCCTCTTCTCGGGCGACCTCTTCTTCGTGGAAGGGGACCAGGTCCTCCTCACCGTGCCCGACTACACGCATCACACGCCGTCCGCCCTCGTCTCCGCGCGGCGGATGAATCAGCTCTCGGTCGACTCCCTCCTGAGCTACCACGGTGGGCCGATCCTCAAGGACGGCGGAAAGGCGATGAGGGCCTTCCGCCAGCTTCCGAAGAAGTAGGCGCGCCTCACGCCCCGGGAAGGCGCGGATGGGACTGGCCAGATTTGAACTGGCGTCTCGGAGTCCCGAACCCCGAAGGATGGACCAAGCTACCCCACAGTCCCAGACCGCGCTCGGCGACCCTTGACCGATATTTGAGGGCGAGGGCGCCTCCGGCGCTCTCGACGGGCGTTTCGCCACCTCCTCCGGCTCGTATTCAAGCCGGTCGGCCATCGACGATCCGGTCCTGACCGTGTCGACCTCCGCTACCCCCCCTCTTCCGGGCGTCTCCCCCCTCGCGTCGCTCTCCTGGAGCATCCCCGGTCTCCAGGAGGACCCGTCGATGTGCGTGCGATGCCGCTCGGCCCAGCTCCTGTGCGGGAAGCCGGTCTGCCCGATTCTCGTCAAGTACCACGCCTTCGAGCGGAGCCTCCCGATGGTCGGCGGCCACGAGCTCTCGGGGAGCTCCCCGCCCGGCGTGTTCGTCGGCCGGTACGGCTACCCGAAGGTGTCGTTCGGCCCGCTCCTGAGCGCCGAGCACGGCTCGACCGAGCTCCTCGACAGCCCCGAGGACTGGGTCGGGCGATCGGTGTCGGAGGTCGTCGGATTCCGCACGAGCCTCGTTCGCGGCACGTCCCCCATCCGCGTCACGGACGCCGAGAAGCCGATCCGGCTCCTCGAAGACCTCCAGCTCCTCGGGATCGCGGCCGAATCCGCGGAGAGTGAGGCGACGTTCCGCCGTCCGCCCCGGGGGCACCTCTCGCTCTCCGACTCCACGCCGCCGTTCGGCCCGTCGGCGCCGATCGAGCGGTTCCGGCTCGACGTCCGGCGGGTCGACCCGCGGCTCGACCGCGCGACCTCGGATACGGCCGCCAACGCCCGCGTGGCGGTCGGGGAGCTCTACGGACGAGGGGTCCGGGTCAGTCGGATCCAGCGGGCGTTCAGCGTGGGCACGCTGGGTCGCCGGGGCCGCCGCCGCCTTGTGCCGACCCGCTGGAGCATCACCGCGGTCGACGACCTCCTCTCGAAGCAGAACCTGGAGCGGGTTCGCTCGCTCCCCGAACTCTCGGAGATCCGCGTCCACCGCCTGACGGCGCTCGACAACCGCTGGCTGATCGTCCTCCTTCCCGGGGCGTACCGGTATGAGTCGATCGAAGCGTGGTACCCCAACACCCTCTGGAACCCGAGCACGACCCGGCTCGTGATCATGGGCGACCACGAGGGCCACGACGGCCGGACGACGTACGCGTCGATCGGGGGATGCTACTACGCCGCCCGCCTCGCGACCAGCGAGGCCCTGCTCACCGCGCAGCGGCAGGCGGGCGTCGTCGTGCTGCGGGAGGTGCATCCCGGCGAGATCCTTCCTCTCGGGGTCTGGAACGTGCGCGAGTACGTCCGGGCGGCGATGGCCCGTCCACCCGAACGCTGCGCCTCGCTGGCCGAGCTCGGCGAGGTGATCCGTTCGACCTTTGCGATACCGCTGGAACGTTGGCTCGCGGCGAGCGCGGTGCTCCACGAGGCGCGGACTCAGCGCCGGCTCGACGACTGGCTCGAATCGGCGACGCCCGAACGCGCGCCGCTCGCTAGCTGAACCGCTGGCCGCAGCTGCCGCAGAACGTGTCGGACGGGGCCCTCGGGGTGCCGCACTTCGGGCAGGCCGTCGGCGTCCGGGGGACCCCGCAGCCCCGGCAGAACTGGTCCGCGGCCGTCACGGGGTAGCCGCAGCTCGGACAGCGCGCCGCGCTCGCCGCGTCCTCGGCCGCGAGCGCCGGGTCGACCGGGGCCACGCCGCCGTTCCCAGGGGCCGTACCGGGGCTCGGAGCGATCGCCTCGACCTTTCCGCCGAGGCCGCGACGGCCCTTGAGGGCGTAGCGGAACGCGTCGGCGAACTGGCCCTGGTCGAACGACGCATGCGCCTTCGTCTGGAGGTCGATCGCGGCGATCGTGGTCGGCTCGTTGGGCCGACGGCCCTTCGCCTCGTCGACCTCCGCGTCGAGCAGCCGCAGCTCGAACTGGGCCTCCATTCGGTTCCGCGGAACCGGTGCCACCGGGGCGGGTGGGGTCGGCGACGCGGTCCCCGTCGGCGCCGGACGAGTGGAGACAGGGCCCGCGCTCCGGGCCAGGCTCGGCACGGGGTCGGCCGAGAGGAGCGGCGCGCCGACCGTGGGCGCCCGGAACGAGTCGACGAGCGAGTCGTGGGCCTTGTTCGCGAGCTCGTAGGCGCGGGCCGAGTCGTGCCGGTCGAGCGCGCTCTGCGCGTCGGCGATCTGCTCCCGCGCGCGCCCGACGTCCTTCCCCTGGCGGGCGACGATGTCGGCTTCCCGCCGCGCCATCGCGATCCGGTTGAACGCCCGGTCGGCGTCGAGACGCGGGGAGTGCTTCAGCTCGCGGAGGATCTGCTCCTTGCGGCGTCGCAGGCGCTGGAGCGTCCAGAGGCCGAGGCCGACCGCGACGAGACCGAGCGCGATGACGGCGACGGTGATCTCGTAGATCTCCTCGGACACCACGGGACCTCGTGCTCCTCGGCCGGCCTCCCGGGCCGGCGGAGGAGGACTACGAAGTAACTGGCCGGCTCCGGTATTTAGCCCGACGCTTCCGCGTCCGTCAGAAGACGGTCAGCTTTCCGGTGAGGAGCCGCCGCGGGATCGTGTCGACCTGGTCCATCCATCCGTTCGCCACGCCCTCCGCGGCCGACTTCACGGCCGAGAGCTTGACGCCGTCGGCGGGCAGGATCTGGAGGCTCGCCACCTGAGGCTGGTCGACGGGCTTGCCGATCTGGGAGAGGATCTTGACGTGGACCTCCTTGACGTTCCCTCCGGTCTCTTTGACGATGTCGTTCGCGATCAGGTTGCCGAGGAGGTTGTAGATCTTCCCGACGTGATTGACCGGGTTCTTCCCGGCCGAGGCCTCGAGGCTCATCGGGCGGCACGGCGTGATGAGCCCGTTCGCCCGGTTCCCCCGACCGACCGAGCCGTCGTCGCCGGCCTCCATCGAGCAGCCCGTGACCGTGAGGTAGAACCGGCCGAGCTCGGGGTCGTCGGCGGTGTTGACGTCGATGTCGACCTCGCGCTGGGTGAGCTTCGCCGCCTGGTCGGCGAGCTGGCTCTGGATCTGGTCGCAGACTGCGCGGTACTCCTTGGGGTTCGCGATCTCGCTGTCGACGAGCGCCGCGGCGATCGTGAGCCGGATCTTGTCGCCCTGGCGATATCCCATCACCTTGACGTCCTCGCCCAGCGCGGGGAGCTTCTTCTTCAACTTCAGCGTGAGGAAATGCTCGCTCTCGAGCACGAGGCGCTCGAGGTCGGAGAGCGGGGCGAAGCCGACACCGAACGAAGTGTCGTTCGACAGGACCTCCTTCTGCTCGAAGACCCCGCGGAGGTCGACCGAACCCTGCCCGATCTTGCAGTCGAACTCGACGTGCTTGTCGATGTCGATGTGGGCGCAGACCGACTGGACGTACTTGCGGGCCGCCTCGATCGACGTGTCGCGGATCGGGAGCTTCTCGCCGTTGACCTCGCTGGTCGCCCGCCCGACGAGCAGCATGTAGATCGGTTTCGTGACCTTTCCGCCGCCGAACCGTGGGTCGGAGGCGCCGCCGACGACCTGGGTCTCGTCCGTGTTGTGGTGCAGGATGTGGCCGTACTCGTCGAGGTAGAGGCGGGAGAGCGCCCGGCTCACGGACTCGGAGACGCCGTCCGCGATCGAGTCGGGGTGGCCGAGCCCCTTCCGCTCGACCATCTCCACGGCCTGGTCTTCGATATGGACGGTCCGGAGCGGCTCCACCTGGAAGTTACGGGGCATCGAGGTCACTCGGTCGGCGGAGCCGGGGGTGGGTTTAAGGGTTGCGCGGCGAAGAATCCGCGCGTCGCGCAGAGGGGCCTCAGGTGTTGCGCGACGCGCAGAGCGGTTTCCTCAGGTGCGCGCCCGCCCGGTCGTAGCCGTGACCCCGGTAGTACTCCCGGGTCCCCACGGCGCTCCGTACGTAGATGCCTGCGAACCCCGCACCCGCCACCTCCGCCTCCGCGGCCCGAAGGAGGGCGATACCGAACCCCCGATGCTGGTAGTCCGTCGCCCGCCCGGCGGGGCTTCCGATCGCGACCTCGCTCCCCACGACCTTGAGCTCCCGGATCACCGGTTCGTCGAGCCCGCCCGGGGTGAGGTCGGAAGGATACCGCAGACGAAGGAAGCCGAGCACCGTGTCGGTGGCGGACTCCTCCCAAGAGAAGAACGTCTCGCGGCCGCCCGAAGCGGCGTACTCCGTCCGAAGCAGGCGGAACGCCTCCGGGGGCGGGGACGCCCGTCGACCGGCCTCGCGACAGCGGAGACATCGGCACTCCGTACCCCCGGCGCGCAGGCGGGCGAGCGCCTTCTGACGGACGTTGCTGGCCCGCACTCCGGCGGCCACGAGGCGTGCGGGGATGTCGCGCTGGATCCGCTGGATCCGGACCCACGGCGGCACGATCCGCTTCAGGGCGGCGAGCACTTCGACGGCGGTCTCGGTGTCGTACGGGGAGTACCGACCGGCCTTCCAGTCGTCGTAG
>JASHVA010000064.1 GCA_030039715.1 Thermoplasmata archaeon
CGTCGCGCTCGACCCCCGGAAGATGCCGGCGCGCTTCGCCGGCCGCTCGTTCGACCACACGCTGCTCGCCGAGCTGCCGCCCGAGGTCGACCCGTGCGGGGAGCGCGGTGAATTCCACACCTGCGTGACCGGCGGCCCGATGTTCTCCTCCCCGCTCGAGGTCGTCCCCGGCGAGGTGGTCGAGCGGGACGGGTTCGTCTTCGCCGACCTGAAGCCGGCCGGGGCTACGCCAGCGTCGCCTTGACGCTGACCTCGACGTTCCCCTTCAGGGCGCCCGAGATCGGGCAGCCCTGCGCCGCGGCCTTCGCGGCAGCCTCGAAGTCGGCGGCGGAGATCCCCGGGACCTTTCCCGTCACCTCGAGGGCCATGGTCGTCACCTTCCAGCCGTCGCCGACCTTGTCGAACGTCGCCGTCGCCCGCACGCGCAGCTCCTGCGGCGTCTTCTGCTGTCGACCCAGCCCCGCGGAGAGTGCCATCGAGTAGCAAGCGGCATGGGCCGCGGCGAGGAGCTCCTCCGGCGTGGTGAGTCCGGCTTGAGTGCCCGTCCGCGCGGCCCATGAGACCGACGTCTCGGCGAGACCTCCGCTCGTTCCCTTCACACGCCCCTTCCCGTGCGGGAGGTCGCCATCCCAGACCGCTTCGGCCGTGCTCTTCGTCGCCATCGGCGCGTCGAGCCCGGGGGCCGATTTAACCTCGCCGACGCGCGACCGGACGAGACACGAGCTTTTCTGGGGTGCCGGAGTGGGACGGGCGTGGCGACCGCGCTCCGCGACCTGCCGAAGTACCTCGTCCTCGACCCGGTCTCGACCGTCCGGATCGAGATGCGCCTCGAGTCGCCGGCGTGCGAGATCGACGTCGAGCTCGACAATCCGAAGTCCGGCCGCTCGTTCGTCCTCCTGATCGGCCGCGTCGGCGGACCGTACGTCCAGCGCGTGCGCCTCGCGGGCCGGGCCCGGATTTTCTTCGACCCCGAGAGCCCCGGGTCGTACGAGCTCCTGATCGCGAACCCGCAGAAGGAGCCGCTCGTGCTCCGGCTCCGGGGCCGGGATGTCGGACCGAGTTCGCCGAAGCCCCGGACGAAACGCGCGCGCGGGGCGGTCCGGCGCCGAGCGAAGGCTTGAAACGGTCCGGGGCTCCCGCCGCGGGCGGAGGCAAGAATCCCCCGTGACGAGCCCGATCTTCGACGACCTCGCGATCGTCGTCACGGTCTTCGCGATCGTCGACCCGATCGGTACCCTGCCGTTCTTCGTCTCCCTCACGCAGGGCTTCTCGGCCGACGACCGGAGCATCATCCTGCGGCGGGCGACGCTCGTCCTCGGGGGCGTCCTCGCCGTCTTCGCGCTGTTCGGACGGTTCCTCTTCCAGGCGTTCGGGTTCACGCTCGCGGCGTTCGAGATCGCGGGCGGCATCCTGCTCTTCATGGTCGCCTACGACATGCTGCGCGGCGAGGTCGCGCGCGTCAAGCTCACCCCGCAGGACCGCGACGAGGCGATCGCCCGCCGGGACGAGCTCTCGGTGGTCCCGCTCGGGATCCCGCTGCTCGCCGGTCCCGGGGCGATCTCGACCGTGATGATCTACGAGGGCAACGCCGCCGACAGCCCCGTCTCGATCGCCGCGACCTTCGTCGCGATCGCGGCAACGACCGTCGCGACGTTCTTCATCCTCAAGTACGGCGAGCCGATCCTCCGCTCGCTCGGGCGGGTCGGCGTAATGGCGATGACCCGGGTGCTCGGGCTCCTGCTCGCGGCGGTCGGGGTCCAGTTCGTGATCAGCGGGATCCTCGGGAGCTTCCCGACGCTTTAGCGGACCGGCGGGCGGGAGCCTTCCGGGGTTTCTTCGGCGCCGCGGAGGGGGGCCGGAGCCGTTCGAGGACGGCGCTCGACGGCGTGCGTGGGTTCCGGTCGGCGGCCCAGGCCTTCTCGCCCGCGCGGATCGGCACCGGGAGGTCGTTCTCCGCCGGCGGGAAGCCGCACTCGTAGTCGTCCGTGTACGCGCAGTACGGATTGAACGCCCGGTTGAAGTCGAGCTCGTACTCGTCCGACTCGTTGAGCTCGAGCGTGAGGTACCGCCCCGGCCCGTAGGACTCGTCGCCGCTGGTCCGGTCGCGGAACGGAACGAACACCGACGTGCCGACCCCCTCCCCGGCGTGATAGACCCCGAGCGTCAGCGACCGTCCGTCCAGCGCGAACGTGAGATCGCCGAGGTAACGCATCACGGCCTGGCCGTCGCGGTTTGTCCGCAGGTACGCTTCCTCGGGGGCGGCCGCACGGCGTAGCACGGCGCGGACCCGGTATTTCGTGCTCGGCGGGAAGTACCGAAGGTCATGGAACGGCACGCGCCCCGCGACGAACGGTGACTCGGGATGGCGGGCCATGAACTCGTCCTTCATGCGCCGCTCCTCGAGGAGCTCCGCCGTCCACGGGTCGGATTTCGGCATGGCCGAGCGGAGGGCCCTTCCGTTTTAACGGTTCGGGGCCGCGACGAGGTGCTTGAACATGATCTCCGCGTCGAAGTATCGGTTCCCCCGACGGATCTCGCGCGGCAGCGTCCCGGTCCGCACGAAGCCGAACTCCTCGTAGAGACGTCGCGCGCGCACGTTCACCGAGAACACCCGGAGGAAGACGGTCTCGAACCGGCCCTCGCACTCGCGGAGCGCGCGCGCGAGGAGCGCCCGACCGACTCCGTGGCCCCGGTAGTCACGGTGAACGAGAATCCCGAGCTCGGCGACGTGGGCCCCTTCCGACTCGGCGGTCGGCGCGGCCCGGCGGACCGTGCACGAGCCCACGGACCGCCCGTCGACGTCGGCCACGACGCACACGGCATCGCCGGCGAGCACCGCGCGGTAGAGCTGGGCGAACCAGGCGACCTCGTCGGCGGGAGAGGGACGAGTGGCGAAGAGCGTGATCCCGATCTCGGGGTTGGTTTCCCGCTCGTCGTACAGGAGGTAGTAGGTCTCGCGCAATGACTCGAGGTCCGACCAGCGGAGTTCGCGGAGCGTGAACGGGGCCGCGGTCGACGCCACGTCGGGCGTCACGCGTAGCCGAACTGCCGCTTCGCGAACTCGCTCATCCGCTCGGGGCTCCACGGGGGGTCCCAGATCATGTCGACCTTCGCAGAGTGGATGTTCGGGACCTTCTCGATCGCGGTCTTGATCTCGTCGGCGAGGATCCCGGCGACCGGGCAGCCCGGCGCGGTGAGGGTCATCTTGAGCGTGACGTCATCGCCGGACCACTCGAAGCCGTAGATGAGCCCGAGGTCGACGATATTCATCGGGATCTCGGGGTCGTAGATCTGCTTCAGGTTCTCGGTGATCAGGCGCTCCCGCTCCGCGTACGGTCCTGCGGGCTTCGGAGGAGCGGTCGCCGGGGCGGGGGTCGGCGCTGCGTCGGGCATCGAACGAACGACCGGCCGCGGCCGTATAAGGTCACGCGACCGCTGGTTACGCCCGGGGAAGCGCCGGTCCGAGCACCGTTTAAGGAGCGCCCCGGTGGCTTCCGCGATGAAGGACGTGCACGCGATGCCCCCCGACCGGGGGCGTCTCACGATCCGCTCCGTGGGCCTCTCGGGGATACGGAAGCCCCTGGTCGTCCGTCGCGACGACGGCGTGCACCATCTCTCCGCGACCTTCCGGCTCGCGGTCGACCTCCCCTCGGAACGGAAGGGATCCGACCTCTCGCGGAACGCCGAACTGCTCGCGGAGATCGTCGACCGGACGGCCGAGGCGCCCGTCGGCAGCCTCGAGGCGGCCTGCTCCTCCATCGCCCGGGAGCTCCTGGTGCGGCATCCGTACGCGACCGAGGCGAGCGTGGAGGCGTCGGCCGAATACTTCCGGCGGAAGGGGGTGTCGGAGGAGAAGCGGAGCTTCGAGGACTACCTTCTCCTCGCCGAAGCCCACGCGCGCCGCGCGGGCGACGGCGCGGTCGGGCTCCAGCGGACGGTCGGGGCGGAGGCGGTCGGAATGACGGCATGCCCCTGCGCGATGGAGACGTGCCGGGAGGAGCTCCTCCGAGAGTATCCGGCGCTCCGGGACGCTTCGCTCGCCGATCTTCCCGTCATCTCGCACAACCAGCGGAACCGGACGCGGCTCCTCTTCGAGCTGGACGACCGCGCCGAGGTGGAGGTCGACGAGGTCATCGACGCGATCGAGCGGGCTCAGTCGAGCCCGACGTTCGCGATCCTGAAGCGCGGGGACGAGGGTCGCGTCGTCCTGAACGCCCATCGGCACCCGAAGTTCGTCGAGGACGTGGTGCGAGACCTCTTGTCGGGGCTTCCCGAGATCTTTCCCCGGCTGCCCGACTCCACGGTGGTCCGCGCCGAGACCCGGAGCGAGGAGTCGATCCACAAGTACGACGTCGGGGCCTCGCACCGGATCTCGTTCGGCGAGCTCCGACGGTCCGCGGCGTAGCGCCGTGCGGGGGGTACCGTGAGCTACGTGTGGGACGCCATTCGGCGGAGGCCCGGTCGCTCCGCCCTGACCTCGCTCGGCATCGGCCTCGCGGTCGGGCTGGTCGTCCTGCTGCTCGCGATCTCCGCCGGGATCCAGTCGAGCGCGACGGCGCTCGCCAC
>JASHVA010000065.1 GCA_030039715.1 Thermoplasmata archaeon
CGGCGCTCGACTGAGCCCCGCGTCGGTCCGCCGCGAGCGCTCAGCTCGCCCATCACTCATCATCGGTCAGCTGGTTCTAGTCTTCATCATCGCGCGGCGGCGGACAGACCGGATCATGAAGTGACATCCATCGAGGCGAGGACCGCGTCCAAATGAAAGATTCCCCCGGCCGCGCCGACGGCCGAGAGCTGGGGGGCTTCGTTCGGTGTGAACGTGCCGTCGACCCACGTCGGCCCGCCGCTCGCGATCGTGCGGATGAGCGACCAATCCGGCTCGCTCTCGCGCGCGGAGACGACGACCGACTCCACCCCGACGTCACGGGCGGCCTGAACGATCGCGAGGGGATCGGCGCTCTTCCATCCGGGGTCGACGGGGAGCAGGCTCCCGTTGGACGTCTCGATCTCGAACACGAGTTCGGTGGAGAGACGCCAGGCCCGCCGGAGCTCGCGGGGTCCGCCGAGGTAGGCGCTCGACAGCACGGCCTTCTGAGCGCCCGCCACGATCACGTCAATCGCCTGGTCCGCCTTTCGCACTCCGGCATCGACCCAGAGGGGGATGTCGCGCGAGAGCTCCTGGATGTACTCGAGCTGCGGGTCGTTGCGCTCCAGGCCGTCGAGGTCGGCGAGGTAGAGCAGCGGGTACGCTGGCGTCAGCCGGTCGATCACGTCGAACACGTCGTACGCTTCCCCCGAGCGACGCCGCACCGGAACCGGTCCGTCGGGTCCGGGCAGGCAGATCTGCCCTCGACGAAGGAGCAGGCACGGAACGAGGGCCGGAAGGGGGCCGGCGGCGCCGGTGGACTCGAGAGGCATCGCGGGCCGACCGCACCGCTCCTTTTCCGCCTTACCCGGGCCGACAGGAGGTGTTTTCCCCCCGAGGCCCCCTCGCCCGGTGCCAGGAGGTGGAGGGCAGCTGACGGTGGCACGTGTCGGCAACGACCGGCCGCTGAGGAAAGTCCCCACTTCGGGGAACACGGGGTCGGGTGGGAACCCGACGGGCGAGAGTCCGAGCTCCGGAGCAGCAACGACACAGCCCGAGGGTACGGTGAAGGTGTCGCATCGGAGGATCCCTCGGGATATGGTGAAACGGCCGTCTCCCCGGAAGCAAGCCCTGACCGGCGGTGTGAGGCGTTCCCCTGACCGCCAAGGAGAGCGCGCAGTCGAATGCTGCCTGAACCAGAATGGGGCTTACTACCACGACCTGGCCGCTCCGGCGGGTAACCGCCGGGGCGATAACCCGCCCCGACCCGACTCGTAGTCCGGGGGGCCGGGGTGTTCTGGCTCGCCCGACCGAGGGCGGACGGCGTGGACCGAGGAGCCTCACAGGTCGGTCGTATCGGGCCCGGGGCGGGCGACCCTTGTGCCGGGGGACCGTGCGCCAGGCGGTCCACTGCGCGCCAGGGTGGGTTCGCTCCTAGAGTTATGTCTGGGGCCGCGGATTGCGGCTCCATGGCAACGTGGAAACGCCTCCCCTCCCCGGTCGTCTGTCGTATCGGAAGGTTCCGTGTCGTTGAGGACCGATGGATCTCGCCCGATGGTACCCGCATGGCGACGCCGCTCGTGACGTCTCCTTCCTTCTCGGTCGTCGTCGGAATGACGGACAGGCAAGAGGTGCCGATGGTGGAGAACTTGCATCCGAGTCCCGGCCTCCACCTGCTCGAGCTCCCAGCGGGACGGCTCGAGCGCGGCGAGACGCCCCGAGCCGGAGCGCGAAGGGAGCTCGAAGAGGAAACCGGGTGGAGGGCGCGCAAGTTAACCCCGATCGGTCGGTACTATCCCAATCCGCATTGGGGGGTATTCCAAGGGTACGTCTTCCTCGGAGAGGGGTTGAGTCCCGGTCCCTCCCACCCTGATCCGGGGGAGTTCCTCCGGCCCGTACTTCTCCCCGTGAGCGAAGTGTACCGTCGCCTGTACCGAGGACAGCTCCGCGGCGGCAGCACTGTCGTCGGACTCTGCCTCGCCGAACGATATCTTCGCAAAATGGGTCTGCGTACTGCGGACTAGCCCGCGAGTCCCCGGCTCGCGTGTGGGCGGGTGCGCTCGCCTTCCGATGGTGGACCGCCGCGGAAACGGCTCCGACGCGGTCCGCCGGGACATCGCCGGCCGCGCTCGGCGGCGGAAGTCCCGCCTCCCCTCAATTGGGGGATACTCGGACCAGGAGCACGAGGGCGCCCGCGCTCGGCAACTGGGCCCCGAAGACGCCGTCCGCGGCAAACGCGATGGGGGAGGGAAACCCACAGTAGAACGGTCCGGTAGCCGTCACGACGATGAGGGAGCTCGCGCGATCGAGCTCGGTGCCATTGATCGGGATGGTCTCGCAATGTCCAGTGGCTCCGGAGAAAGAGTATTCTAGCACGCGGAAGAGCACATCCGCGAATGTCAGGCTGGTCTTTCCCGGACTGAATCCGATGGTCGTCGCATTGCCCAACTCACAAAACCAGTAGGAGCCGTTCTGCAGGACCTCCGTCCCGTAGGTGGAACAACCCGATGGCGCCTGCGTACCGTACGGGAACGGGGCCGACGGCGCCACCTCGGCCACGCCGGCGACGGCGACGATCGCAGCCGCCACGAGGACGGACACCGTCCCCGCAATTCCGTGCTCCACGCCGAGTCGCATCGTCGTCCCCGGAGGCAGTTGCGAACTGGCCTCGGGCGGCCGTAGAACTGAGCACGACCCCACATATACGCCGGGGGCGGACCAGTGGTACGTCGTCGACTCCCTCGCGGGGAGTTCTGAGAGGCGCCGCCGCTGTCGTCGAGTCGGGCGCGGGGAGGCACCCGCCATCTGCCCTCGTCGAGAGGCAGCTATTCTAATCGCGGATTCGTCTAGCGGCCGTGGCCGCCCGTCGTCGATTCCGCGCGGTCTCGCTCGACCTTTGGTCGACTTCTCTCATCGAGCGGCCCGGAGCAACGGTTCGTCTGCGCGACGCCCGCATGGATTTCCTCCAGCAGAGTTTGAGCGAAGGCTCCGAGGGGATGCTGACGCGGCCCGCCATCGAACGCGCCGTGAACCGCGTCGACGAGGACCTGCGCTCTCGTGGAAGCGATCCGATCGAGGTGGATCCCGGGACGATGGTGGAGCTGTACGCTCGAGCAGTTTCCCGGACGCCCGCGCGACCCCTCAGCGAGCTCGCCCGGCAATACTCGCGCGTGGGCTTCGTCAGTGACCCGCCGCCTTCCAATCCGGAGGCGGAGGCGCTGATCGCCTGGCTCGAGGCTCGCGGGTTTCCGGTGATCGCCATTTCGGATACGGCGCGGTCGGAGGCGAGCTGGCAGGAGTTCTTTCGCGCTCGGACTCGACTGAGATTCCAATCGGTCGTCACCTCCTGCGAGGTCGGCCGAGCCAAGCCGGACCCAGCGATCTTTCAAGCCGGGGTTCGGAGACTGAGCCTTCCTCCTGCGGCGATCCTCCATATCGGGGACCGATGGGACCGGGACGTCCTGGGGGCGCTCGGGGCCGGATTGGGTGCCGTGCTCTACTCCGGCTTGCGCGAGCCAGCGACCGCGGACCAGGACCCACTGCCGACCGCCGAGTCGATTGCGCGGTCGGGCGCCCTTCACGTGCGTCATCTCGACGACCCGGCGTTGCGGGTCCTCCTTGAGTGAGGCGGGCGGGGCTCGCGGGCCCGACTCTAGCGCGCCCAAAAGCCCGAGGCCGAGGTCCGCGAAGTCTCCGACAACTTACCGCTCTGGCGGCTCAACGCCCGGCGGCGTGGAGCACGAAGAGCGCGTCGGTCGTCACCCAGTCGTTGGGGCGTCTCCGAGACGGGGCCCCCCAGTCGACGTACTCGGCACCGTGCTCGTACGAGTCCGAGACGCGGTAGAAGCGGCGATCGACCGGCCAACCGCCTCGGGGCAGCTCACGTTCTTCGAGCCAGTCGAGGGCCTCACGGCAGCGCGGGTCCCCGATCCGCCCGGCTTCCGCCATCCCCTTCAGTCCTCCCAGGACGTCGTAGTGCCAGTAGAGCGGGTAGTGAAGCTCGAGGAATCCCGGTCGCATCACGGCGCCGTTGGACCGACGGCGAAACAGCCGCCGCTCGAGAAAGATGTCGGCGGCCTTCCGTGCGGCCGCGAGCGCCTTCGAGGACCCGCTGGCGTCCGCGTAGGCGGCGAGCCCTCGCAACGGGGTGAGCGTCTCCATGAAAGAGGAAACGTGGGCCGTCGGGGACTTCGAGCAATTCCAGCCGCCGTCATCCCACTGCCAGCGAACGAGCAGCTCGGCGAGGTGCTTCGCGGGGGCCTCCGCCTTCGCCAGCCGAGACGCATACAGCAGGGCGTTCCCCTGCTGAGAGGCGCATCGGCGGTACCGACCGTTCAACGACGGGACCCCGTCCCGGACCGACCGGATCCCCGAGGTCGTCGTTACAACAGTCCGGTCGTACCTAGATTCCGTCCACATTCTCAGCGCCCGATCCAGGAACGGCGCGAGCGTGGGATCGCCGTCGGGATAACCGATGTCGGCAAGCGCGGTGAGAGCCCAATGAATGCCCTGCCAGTACCGGTAGATCCCCCCATGCGTTCCCGGGGCAATCCGAGCTCGACCGCGCGTCAGCAGCCGATCGACAAGCTCGGACTTTCGGATCTCCCGCTGCAGCGCCCGGATCGACGGGCGCTCCCGAGCTTCACCGAGGACTCGGACGCGTGTGCGCCAGCGAATCGAGGGCTCGGAGGACCGGCTCAACCGTTGGACGAGTTCGCGTCGAGCAGCGGGGGAGGCGGTCATGTGCGCCCGCGGAAGGGCTTGAAAGTCGGGGCTGTAATGGGGATTGCAGCTTCGATGGAGAGCGGGCTCCAGATTGGACTCATGCGCCGGTCGAGGGCCTCAGACCGCGGTCTGCTCGAACAGCATGCCCCCGATGGACTCCGGGCTCCCCGGGGCGGCCTGGTACACGTCCCACGTCCCCTGATCCGTCGAGACGGGAAAATCGTACGTGACGTTGAACCAGGAGGTCCAACCGGGCAAGACCGCGCCGACGGAGACCGGCGCAACGACCTCGCCGCCGGCGCTCAGGTGGATCGGAATTCCAATCCCCATCTGCGAGGGCGGGACCGAGAACGTAAGGGGAAGGTACTCGATCGAGTCGTACCACTGGAGATTGTTCGTCCAGCCGAGCCCCGAACCGTCCAAGCTGCCGCTGGACCAGGGGCCGACCAAGGTCCCGTTCGAAAACGACCAGCCGAAGCTCCCGATCGGTTGAGCAGCGTACGAGGCGTTGAACTCCGACGAAGGGATGCCGTCGACCGAGAAGTTCGAGGGGAGCACGACCCGATCCCCCACACCGGCGGGGACCTGCGGCGTGGTCCAGCAGCCAACGCATCTCTCCCAGGGACCACTCGAGGGCGCGGTCGGTGTGAGGGAATACGCCGGGCACGACGCGGCTGCCCCGAATCCCGGCGCCCAGGCCAGGGTCACGGCGTTCATGGTCCAGTTGAACGTGTACAGGGCCGCGACGGAGCCGTTCGTGAACCCGGTAAATCCCTCGCCGAAGGTCGAGGTCGTGCCACCGTTGATCCGAGTCGTGATCTGGTTCCACTCGGTCAAGTTAGCGTATCCGCCGGGTGGTGCCACAGCCAGCCATTGTACGGTGGCGAGCGTCCCGCTGTATCCGATGACCGCCCCCACGCTACAGACCTGGTGAGCGGCGAGACCTTCGGCAGCGACGCCGGCACCGATCAGCGAGCCGCACGTCAAGGCCACCGCGAAGAGCCAAAAACCGCGGCTGCGCATCGCCGTACCCGTATGGATCCAGCGCGTACTCAAAACTTGCCCGCGCGCTCGGCGTGGCGTGCGGCGCGTCCGGACGGGGCCGAATCACTCTCGGAACGCGGACGCTGCGAAGGTGGGCTCCCGGCCGTTCCCGGGCCGGCTTTTGGGCTCCCCTCGCGTTAGCTCCGCGCGACTTAACTTCGAGGTGCGGACGTCATCGACGCCACGAGCGCACGGTCGCGGGGCCAACAATATTAGCCGGTCCGCCTCGGCCCGCCGTTCTTTGTGCAGGGCTCTACCCGTACCCCGATACTGACCACCGACGGCCTCACCCGGAAGTTCGGGGATTTCACCGCGGTCGACCACCTGACGCTCTCCGTGGACGCCGGCGAGATCTTCGGACTCATCGGGCCGAACGGCGCCGGGAAGACGACCACGATCAAGATGCTCACGACGCTCTTGCCGATCACTTCGGGTGACGCCACGATCGCCGGGTTCGACGTGCGTCGCCAGCCGGCGGAGGTCCGACGCGCGATCGGCTACGTGCCCCAGCTCATCTCCGCGGACGCCCAGGTCACCGGTTACGAGAACCTCTGGGTGTTCGCCCGTCTCTATTCGATCCCGCGGGAGGAGCGGGAGGGGCG
>JASHVA010000066.1 GCA_030039715.1 Thermoplasmata archaeon
TTCGTGACGAACGACTCGATCCCCACGCTCGTCGCGCCGTTCGGCGCCAATCTCAGCCGGACCTACTACCTCAGCCTGATCGGGTTCTCGTCGATCTCCGTCCTCGTCCTGTCGACCGCCAACGGCAATCCTCCGATCGCGGGCGCCCGCCTCGGCCTCACGTTCTCGGGCACGAACCTGAGCGATGGGCGGCCGTACCCCCCGAAGGCGGGGAGCTCGCTCACGACCGGTTGGGCGAACTTCTCGGGCATTCCGCAGGGCACGACGTACTGGAGCGCGAACGCGACCGGCTTCGAGCCGGCCAACGGCTCGTTCGCCGTCGTCTACGGGAGCCCCCACAACATCTTCACGATCTACCTACGGCCGATCCCGCCCCCGCGGTACGCGGGCCTCTCGATCTTTCCGACGGCGGCGAACGCCTTCTGGTCGCTGCTCCTCCTGCCCGCCGCCGGCGTCGTCGGCGCGCTCGTGTATCTCACGGTCCTCCGGAACCCCTCCTCCCGGGACCGGGAGGTCCGCGACGCCGCCGAGGTCGAGCGCCTTCGGCGACGGCGAGAGTCGGGCTAGCTCCCCGGCGTCTCCGCGACCACCGGGCTCTCGGCCACCGCTTCGGCCGTGGCCGGGGGAGCCACGTCGGCACTCTCGTCGCTCGGCGGCGGCGCGGGGGCGCGACGTACGCGGACCGGCGGCGCGGCCATCGGCCGCTCGACCGCCCGGACGAACCAGAGCGCGGCGACGGCGACCGCGACGACGCCGCCGAGCACCGTCCACTTCGGCTCGAAGTAGGCCGCGGCCAGGAAGCCGAGCGCCGCCGCGGCACCGTAGAAGATCGGCTCGAGGCCCGGCGGCCAGGTGAGCAGCGGCGACTCGCCCGTCGAACGGTCCCGGAACGCCTCCCGCTGCCCGGGCGAGAAGCCGTACTCCGCCGGGAGCTCCTTCTCCCGGTCCGTCTCGCGGAACGCCCGCACCGCCACCGGAAGCGGGGTCCGCCCGCCGGTCTGGGGCCGGGCCGTGACGAGGACGAGACCCGCCAGGCTCACGGCCGTGAGACCGGCGTAGGTCGGATCGAAGAGCGCGTTGAGCGGCAGCACGGGGGCGGTCGCCCCGTTCAGGAGGCCCCCGAAGACCTGGAACTGCTGGCCGGCGAGGCCGAAGAACTGGGTCACGACGGACAAGGAGAGGGACTCGGGTGAGCTGCCGCTGCGGGTCAAGGCGGCGGCGAGCACGAACAGGCCGAAGATGATCGCGACCGCATAGACCGCGAACCGCAGGCCGACGTGCTCGTCCGGCCGGGCCACGTACGCGACGAGGATCCACGGAGCGCCGAGGAGGATCCCGAGCAGGAGCTCGCCGCCGTACGGTCCGATCAGGGAGGCGTCGGCGTACGCCGCCAGCGAGAACGCGAGCAGCCCCGCGAAGAGGAGGAGGTTCGGCAGATCGAGCGGACGCTCCTGCTCGAGCGTCAGCACGGCGACCGCGAATGCCAGTGCGGCCGACGTGCCGATGACGAACTGGGCGTTCGGCCCGGGGAGGTCGCGGCCGACCTCGAGCGCCACGCCGAGGAACGGGAGCGAGAGGAGGGCGAAAGCGAGCGGTCGCTCCACTACCGGCCCCCCGCGCTGCGCGGATCGCGCGCGAACAGCTGGGCGACCGTCGAGGTCGCCCCGTCCCGGCCGTAGAGTCCGACCGATGCCCCGGTCCGGGTGAGCGCGTCGGCGACGGAGCGCGTCCGGCGCACTTCGGGCTCGAGGATGGTACGGAACGCTTCCTGCTGGACGACGTCCGTCAGCTCCGGATACATGCCCGTCACGTCCGGCACCGCGGCGTAGATGCGGTGGCCGGCGGGGCGGAACCCCGACGCTTCGGTCGTGATCTTGCCGACATCGTCCCCCGGGGAAGTGAAGAGGAGCACGGAGGCGGGCCGGTGCAGCTGCGGGAGGAGGTAGCGGAGCGCCCCGCTGAGCGACGACGGCTTCGGCGACGGTTCGACCCCCGTCAGCGCGCGCAGTACCTCAAACTCGTGGGCGGTGCCCCGCCCCGGCTCCACGAAGGCACGAATTCCGTCGTCGAACAGGACGACGCCGCCCCGGCCCCCCTCGTCGAACGCGGCGCGCAGGGCCCGGGCGGCCGCTCCGACCGCGTCCTCGAGGGCGTCCCGCCGCCCGACCCCCGTCGCCATCCCGCGGCCGATGTCGACGACCGCGATCAGGTCCTGCTGGCTCTCGCGGTCGAACTCGCGGACGTAGAGCGTGCCTTGCGTCGAGCGGGACCAAGCGATGTTGCGGAGCTCGTCGGACGGGTCGTACTCGCGCAGCCCCCGGAAGTCCGTCCCCGCTCCGCGGGCCGAGAGCGACGTCTGACCGACGACGTTGCTCGCGAGCCGCACCGGGTGCCCGATCGGGAGCGAGGGCGGCTGCAGGAGCGCCTCGATCGACCACTCGTCGTCCACCGTCACCGTCTTGAACGCGAAGCCGAGGGTATCGTGCGCGACGACGACCGTCGGACCGACCTCGAGCAGGCCCCGGAGCTCGGGGGAGATGACGTAGGCGAGCTGCACGGACTGCTCGGCCGGCCACCAGGTGACGAGCCGGTCGTTCCCCTCGAGCACTCGCAGACGGTCCGAGTGCGGATCGGAGACCTCCGCGTAGAACCCGGTTCGGAGCCGGGAGGAGAGCCGGACCGCGAGCAGCCCCGGCGCGCCCACTTTCACGAGCGACGACGATTCGATCCGCTCCACGTCGAACGCCTCCGGCGCGAAACCGCGCGTCGCGTAGGCGAAGGCGACGAGCGTTGACAGGACGACGCCGAGGAGGAAGAACGCGATCAGGAACAGGAGGACGTTCGTCGTGTAGAAGGCGAGGACGAGGACGACGAAGGCCCCCACGAGCGCCCCGGCCCCCCGGGCGGTGAGCTTGATCGGAGCGAGCGCCATCGGCCGACCTTCCCCGGGCTACCGCGGCACGTCGATCGTGTCGAGGTCCTGGGTGAGGAGCGTGACGATCGGGGCGATCGAGCTCGTGATGCCGCCGGCGCCGCTCGTGCGGCTCACGACCTCGGGGCGGACGATCACGCGGTGGTTGAAGACCGCGAAGGCGAGCCGACGCACGTCGTCCGGGAGGACGTACGACCGGCCGTCCAGCATCGCCGCCGCCTTCGTCGCCATGAGGAACTGTACGGCCGCCCGCGGCGAGGCGCCGAGGAGGAACCCCTTCTCGACGCGCGTCTGCCGCACGACGGCGGCGAGGTACCGGTAGACGTCCTCGTGGACGAAGACCGAGCTGTGGATCCGGCGCAGCTCGGCGACGTCCTCCGCGGTCAGGACCGACCCCGCCTCCGGTTGGGAGGCGGCGCGCGCCCGGGACCGGAGGATCTCGACCTCGTTCTCGGCCGTGGGGTAGTCGAGGATCCAGCGAAAGAGGAACCGGTCGAGCTCGGCCTCGGGAAGTGGGTACGTCCCTTCGTGCTCGAGCGGGTTCTGCGTCGCGATCACGATGAACGGGACGGGGAGCGGGTGGCTGACCCCGTCCAGCGTCACCTGGCGCTCCTGCATCGCCTCGAGCAGCGCGGACTGGACCTTCGGCGGGGCTCGGTTGATCTCGTCCGCCAGGATCACGTTCGCGAAGATCGGACCGGGTCGAAACTCGAATTTCTGCTCGGGCATCCGAAGGATCGTGGTCCCGAGGATGTCGGACGGCAGCATGTCGGGCGTGAATTGGATCCGACGGAAGCTCAGCTGCAACGTCTGCGCGAAGGTGCGGACGAGCTGTGTCTTCGCGAGGCCCGGAACGCCCTCAAGAAGGACGTGGCCCTCGGCGATGAGGGCCGTCGAGAGCGCCCGGACGACGTCCTGGTAGCCGACGATCTGTCGGCCGATCGCGTCGTTGACGCGCCGGAGCATCTCGACCGGGTCTCCCGGGGGGGTCGGCGGGGCCGGTGCGGGGGGTGGCGTGGCGCTCATGCTCCCTCGAACGCGGTCAGGGCGAGCGTGACCCGGTGGGTCAGCACGGCGAAGTCCCTCGCCGCGCGGCGCTGCTGGCGTCGCTTCACCCAAGCGACCCGGTCGGCCAGCCAGCTCGGTTGCTCGGCCCAGGTCGCCGACGTGTAGGCCCGGTTAAGGTCCCGGACGAGGGTGCGGAGCGAGATCGGTGGGGCGAGGAGGCGGTTCGCCTCCGGGTCGTCGAGCCGGTCCTGTTCGCTCAACTGGATCTTGAAGTGCTCACGGACAGCGTGGTTGAGGCACCGGCCGAGGCCGTCGACCGCCGACGTGTACCGTCCTCGGCTCAGGTTGGAGTAGACGAGGGCATCGAGCTGGAGGCGCCAGGACTCCGGCGCGGTCTCCAGCGAGAGCGAGGGAAGGGGGGCGACCCGTCGCCACGACCACCAGCCGAGGAAGACGGTCAGCGCGACGGCGACGGTCATCGGGACCCCGTACGTCGGGTCCGTGAACAGCGCGTAGAACGCGGAGAGAAGGTCCACGGCCGGTTCCTCGGTTCAGCCGGAGTCCCCCGCCGGTCGCGGCGCCGGGGCTCGCGCCGCGGCGGGGCGTGAGGTGAGAGTGGAGTCGGCCCCGATCGTCCAGGAGAGGCGTCGCAGTGACGGCTCCGCGTAGATCTTCCGGAGCAGCTCCATGACCCCGTCGCCGGAGGGGGGCGGGCCGGAACCGTAGCGGACGGGTTCGTACTTCGCGTACAGCTGCGGCAGCAGCGTGACCAGGAGACCCATGTCGGGGCGGAGGTACCTCTCGAGCAGTTCCCGATGGGTCCACTGCTTCGGGAGCTTGAGCCCGAAGGCCCGTCGGACGTCGTCCTCCGTGCTGCGGTAGGCCAGCGAGATCGCCTCCGCGGACTTCCCCTGCTTCAGCAGCGCGTCGACCTTCGCGAAGAGCGGCGGCGGAGCGGCCTCCAGCGGGGCCGCCGGAGTCGGACGGGGAACCGGGCTCGGTCGGGCGGGAGTAGCCGACATCGGGGCAGGCTGAGCCGGACCGCGTATTAGTAGATGCGAGGGCGCGGGAGGGTCCCCCCACCGTCCTTCGGGGGCCGAGTTCGGCCTCCGGAGCCCGACCATCGGGTTAAAGAGCCCGTTCCTCGCAATTCTATCTGAGGGCGCGACCCGCCCTTCGTCCGATGGAGCGCCTCCGATCCCGGACCCCCTTCGGGAGGTCCCAATGACCGCGACGCCGGCCCGGGCCTCGGCCCGTCGGTCGTGGGGCTGGCTCGCGGTCATCGTCGTGGCGGGCATCGCGGTGGGCACCGGGACGGCGGCCTTTGTCGTCCAGTCGGGCTCCGGCGCGGCCGGCGGCGTCCAAACCGGCTCGCAATTCCTGATGCACTGGCAGCAGACGGGCGTCATCTCGGCGACGACACCGGACCCGGTCCCGGCCCTCGCGAGCGTCGCCGTCGCGCTCCCGACCCGGCTTACGGCCGCGTCGAGCTCGTTCGCGCTCGATGCCGCTACGGCCGGCCACGAGGCGGTCGAGTGGGTCTTCTCGGAAACCGCCGGGATCGCGACGAGCCAGGAGATCGAGGTTGCGGTGCAGATCACGTACACCGTCGGGACGGTGGCCCACTCGGTCGCGGTCGAGGCGTACCTGGAGACTCAGGTCGCCGCGATCGGAGAGACTCTGACGTTCGACCTCTACTGGGATTCCGGGGCCGCCACCGGCGTGACCTTCGCCTCAGAGACGGAGATCTCCCAGGCATGCTCGGCGGTCGGGACCTGCCCATGACGTTCCAGGCGACCTTCGGCCGTTCGCGGGGACTTTGGGCGGTGCTCGCCGGTGCGATCGCCACGGTCGCGGCCGTGGGACTCGCCGCGGGCCTCGCGACGCAGATCACCTACAGCTCCGAGACCGCCCAGGGCGCCTCGGTCACCGAACACCCGCTCGCGTACTGGACCTGGCACGAAACCATCCTCGGAACGGTCCCGGCGCCGGTGCCGGCCCGTGTCTCCGCCGCGGAGGCAACGCCGACGGTCCTGCCCCGGGGAGCGCGGAGCTATTCGATCGATGCGGCAACCGCGGGCGATACCGCGGTCGCGTGGACGTTCGACCTACAGACAACCATGCCCCGCTCGATGGAGCTCATGCTCACGTTCGCGGACGGGCTTTCCGGGCCGGTCTCCACGCTCACGGTCTACGTCGAGACCCCCGTCCGCGCTCCGGCCGCCGCGGTCGCGTTCACCTTCTACTGGGACGCGGGGACGTTCGCGCCGGGCACGCTCGTCATCGAGACGATGACCGGCACGGCCGTCGCGTGCGCCGCCGTCGGGAACTGCCCGTAGACAGAACCGACCGACCGCCTCCGTCAGAGAGCGGTCAATGCGCATTGACGCGTATTGCCCTACTATATGATACCTTCCCGATTTTCTCTCGGAGCGGCCCCTTCCAAAAACGAGAGGCAGGTTTAACTACGCCTCCTCGCCCAATTCTCGTCCGAGGTCCTCCAGCTATGGTCTCCGATGCAGCCAAGAAGCGATTCACTCGACGGACGGTCTACGTGGCAACGGCGTTCACGTTGCTCGCGGTGGTGGCGGGCTTCGGCCTCGCCGCCTCGTTCACCGTGACGCAGGGCCCCGCGATCAATGGGGGCGGGGAGTACCACGCCACGAACTCGATCGCTTGGTGGACGGAAGCGAGCGCGGGCGTGGCGGTCATCCAGACGCCGGTCCCGGCGACCCTCTCCGCCACGGCCGCGACCCCGACGGTGCTCGCGGGCGCGGCGACCTCGTACGCGGTCCTCGCGGCGACGGCGAACGACGTCGGTCAGTACTGGAAGTTCACGGAGGCCACGACGGCGACGGTGAACACCGAGCTCGAGATCGCCTTCACGGTCTCGACGGGTGCGACCCCGGTCGTCACGACCTCCATCGTGTACGTCGAGACGCAGGCGGCGGCGCCGGGCGCGGCGATCACCTTCACGATCTTCTACGACCTGGGCTCGCCGGCGACCGCGACGATCACGCTGAACAGCGTGTCGGAACTGTCCCAGCAGTGCTCGGCCGTGGGCACCTGCCCATAGGGCGAACGAGAGGATCCGGGTACAACCCTTTCCTTCCCTTTTCTCCGAGACCTCACGCGCGGACGACGTCCGTTCACTGTTTGCCGGCGAGATACTCTCGGAGGGGGGCCCAGTAGAACTCCTTCCAGCCGCGGGCGAGCTCCGCCGCGTGCTGGGGAAGCACTCCCGTTTGCGTGAAGGTGAGCCGGGTGCCGGCCCGGACCTTCGCGAGCTCGATCCGGACCTCGGAGTAGTAATCCTTGGGCCAGCCGGGTTCGGTGGGCCGCCACGCCTGTACGATGGTCCTCCCCCGAACGAGTCGGAGGTTTTTGCCGTGGATGTAACCGTCCCACGCCGAGAACGACCCGCCCACTTTCGGGCTGATCCGGGCGGTCGCCCCCGTGAAGGCGGTGTGCCCGCGGCTCGTCATGAGGGCGTCGTAGACCTCCTCGGGCGGCGCGGAGATCGTGACTCGCTGCCGAAGGGTCGAGGTCTTCATGGCTCGCCCGAGCTCATCTCGGGAACGGCTACCGGCCCATAACCCCTGCCCGAGCCCTCCGGCGTCAGGCCGAGCTCTCCTCTCCGCCGGCGGGAGCAAAGATCATCCCTTCGGCGACCTTGGGGAGGAACATCGTCGATTTCTGGGCCATCACCTCGCCCCGATCGAACGCGCGAGCCTCGACGCCGCGCGTGTTCAGCCCGGGCAGGAGGAACAGCGTCCCGCCCGGCACCGAGCCCGATTCGG
>JASHVA010000003.1 GCA_030039715.1 Thermoplasmata archaeon
ACCTCGCGCTGCGGATCCTCCTCCGACTGCGGTCGATCGAGAAGGCCGCGGACCTCGCCACCGTCGCGCACCTACCGCTCGAGGAGGGGCTCAACGGCAGGACCTCGGTCTTCGTGGATTCGCTCCTGATCCCGCTCGCCGACCACGAACGCGTCGGGGTCCCGCCGACCCACCGGATGGGCCGCGACGCTCCGATCGAGGGCGGCTACGTCCACGCGATCCGGCCGGGGCTCTACCGCTGGGTCGTCGTCCTCGACTTCAAGTCGATGTACCCGTCGATCATCATCTCCCGCAATCTCTGCTTCACGACCCTCTCGCCCGAGGGGACGATCGTGGCGCCGTCCGGCGCCCGCTTCGTCCCGCCGAACGTCCGGCGGGGGATCATTCCGCGGATCCTGAGCGACCTCCTCGCCGATCGCGACGCCTTCCGCCGTCTCGGCCGCGAGGCGGCCTCGCCCGACCTCGCCGCCTACTACGACGGGCTCCAGAACGCGGTCAAGATCCTGATGAACTCGTTCTACGGCGTGCTCGCCTCGAGCTTCTACCGGTTCACGAACAAGGAGATCGGGTCCGCGATCACGGCGTTCGCCCGGGAGGCGATCACCTCGATCATCAAGGAGCTCGAGGCCGACGGCCACGAGGTCGTCTACTCCGACACCGACAGCGTCTTCGTTCGCTCGCCGACCCCCTCGCTCGAAGGCGCCCGCGAGTTCGGCGATTCGATCGCCCGCCGTTTCACGCACGAGGGCGTCACCTTCGAGTTCCAGTCGGTCTACGAGTCGTTCTTCTCCCACGGGGCGAAGAAGCGGTACGTCGGCCGGACGGTCTGGCCCCGGGAAGAGACCGTGGTGCGGGGCTACGAGACCCGGCGGACGGACGCGTTCGACTACCAGTCGGAGGCGCTGCTCGAGGTCTTCGACCTCGTCATGAAGGGCGACACCGACGGCGCGGTCCGGCGCTCGCGCGACCTGGTGCAGGCGGTCCGGGAGCAGAAGGTGCCGGTCGAACGCCTCGTCATCGCCCGGAGCGTGCGGGCGGAAGGCGAGTACAACGCGGCCACCAAGGAGGCGCTCCCGTTCCTCCGGGTCTTCCGCCAGCTCCAGAAGGAGGGCTACGACGTCGTTCCCGGGATGCGCGTCGCCTGGATCGTCACGAACTCGCGCGAGAGCCCGCAGGAGGTCGAGCCGTGGGTGGAAGGGCGGCCGTTCTCGAAGCAGCCGGACTGGGAGTACTATGCAGACCGCGTCGCGCAGACCCTCGCGCGAGTGACCGAGGTCTTCGACTGGGACGCGGCGTCGCTCCTCCGCGGGAGCCACCAGCGGCGCCTCGCGCCCCCGGAGCCGCCCGCCGAGGAGGGGGACGGCCCGCCGGCGACGCTCGATTCACCGGTCGGCGACGTCGCCCGCTCGACGCGACGCCGGACGACGAACCGCAGCCTCAGCGACTGGTCGTAGGCGCCCCGGCGGCCGGCGCCTCTCCCCGGAGAGCCAGGAGGGCTCCGGCGACCGCGATCGGGATCCCGACGATCCCGATCCACGGGATCTCGATCCCGAGGATGCCCCAGGAGAGGAGCGCCGCGAACACCGGGATCCCCGTCATCATCATCGGCGGGACCACGAGGCCCACGCGCCGGATCGACTCGAAGTAGAGGAGCGGCGCGATGCAGAAGCTGGTCACACCGGTCGCGACGAGCACGACGATCGAGAACGGCCCGATCGCGACGAGGCCCGGGAGGCCCCCGGGAAGTAGGGGGGAGATCGCCACACCGACCACGCCGGCCGCGAGCATCGACTGGCCGACGACCGCGCTCGCCGGCGTGCGCTCGTTCTCGCGGGCGGTCGCGAGGAAGTAGAAGGCGACGGTGAGCGGGATGACCGCCAGCACCGCGTACCCCGGACCGTGCAGCGCAGAGAGTCCGTGGCCTCCGGCGATCGCCAGGCCCCCGCCGAGGGAGCAGAGCGCCATTCCAGTCCAGAGGAGCGGGGAGCCGAACCGACCGTGGTAGCTCGAGAACCAGATCGCGACGACGACCGGCGTCAGCACGACGTCGCCGATCAGCGAGAGGAGCGACGTGTCGACCGGTCCGGCCAGGTAGGTCGACGCGAGCACGGAGACCTGCATGCCGACCAAGAGCAGGACGCGCAGGTAGGCGCTCGGCTCTCGCCACAGGAGCACGAAGGCGCGGCCGTGGCCCTCGGCGGCCGACCACGCGGCGTAGAGCGCCCCACCGAAGAGGAACGGCCAGGCAAAGACCGCCGACGGCGCGGCGGCGGGAGTGATCGCGAGGACGAAGATGTAGTAGGCCGCCCAGAGCAGCGCCGCCACGAGCGGGAGCACGACGGCCGCGAAGACGTAGCCGGACCGCCCTCGCACCGCCCCGGGAACCGACATCGCCTCGCCCGCTCGGTCGATCCCGCGTCAGGAGTACCTGAGATACGAGAGACCGTGCTCGGGGAGCCGGACGCCACGGCCCTTGCCGACCCGGCCGATCGGCACCGCGTCGGGTGCCCCGGCCCGGGCGAGCCGCCGACGGCTCTCGGCGAGGTGCGTCGGCGCCACCACGACGACGAAACCGATCCCCATGTTGAACGTCTGGAACATCTCCTCGTCCGTGAGGCCCCCGAGCGCCTGCAGGTACGGGAAGATCGGGGGCGGCGCCGGCCATCGGTCGAGGATGAATTCGACATCCGGGCGGAGCCGGACGAGGTTCCGCACGCCACCGCCCGAGAGGTGCGCGAGACCGTGGACCTCCTCCCGGCCCGCGACCGCGTCCGCGACCCCGGAGTAGATCCGGGTCGGCGTCAGCAGTTCCTCGGCGAGGGACGCCCGGCCCCCGGGCCCCGCGGCGCGGAGGTCCACGGCGCGCTCGTCGAGCAATCGACGGATCAGCGTGAATCCGTTCGCGTGGACCCCCGCGGACGGGATGCCGAGCACCACGTCGCCCACCCGGACGCGGCGTCCCGTCACCGGCGCGCGCCCGCGCGGGAAGAACCCGAGCGCGGTACCGCCGAGATCGATCCCGTCGACGATCGACGGGACGACCGCGGTCTCGCCGCCCAGCAGCGAGCACCCAGCGGCTCGCAACCCTCGGTCGAGGCCGCGACCGATCGCCCGGAACACTTGGGCGTCCGGCCGGTCGCAGAGGATCGTGTCGACGAGCCCCGCCGGCCGGGCTCCGAGCGCGGCGAGGTCGTTGACGTTGACCCCGACGATGTCCTCGCCGACCTCCTCCCAACGGCGGACCTGGGCCGCGAGCCTCACTTTGGTGCCGACCGTGTCCGTAGTGACGGCGAGCGTTTCCCGCCCGATCCGCACCATGCCCGCGTAGTGGCCCGGCGCGTCGACCGGGCGGCCGTGGGTCGGCGGCGGGCGGTATCGGACCACCTGAAGAAGGGCCGACAGCGCCTCCGTCACCGCGGATCGGTCCACGCCGCTCGCCGCGTACGTCGCTCCGCCCGGCGTCGCGCTCACGCGCGACGGGAATCGCCCGGAGGGAAATAGACTCCCCCGAGGGGGACGGTGGATTCTTTACCGAGCCGACCGTGCGAATCGCGGATGGTCCCGCCCCCCGTTCGTCGCGCGCGCTCCGAGGCGGCCGCGCCTCGCCCCGTGCTCGTCCTCGCGGGACGCGCGTTCGTCGCCGGCCGGCTCCAACCCGTCGAGATCGCGATCGACGAGGACGGGCGAATCCAGTCGATCGGCAAGAGCCGTCGCGGCGTGGAGCGGCACGACGTCGGGGAGTGCGTCATCGTCCCGGCAGCGACCGACCTCCACGTCCACCTGCGGGAGCCCGGGGGCCCTTCCGGCGCCGAGACGATCGCTTCGGGAACGGTCGCCGCGGCGGTCGGGGGCGTGGGACTCGTCGGCGAAATGCCGAACACCGTTCCGCCGGTGACGACGGAGTCGCGCCTCGCCGAGAAGGCGTCGCTCGTTCTCGGCCGCGCCGCGGTCGACCTTCTCCTGTACGTGAGTCCCTCGGTCCCGGGCGAGCGCGAGCGACTCGCCCGCACCGCCGGGGGTTTCAAGATCTATTTGAGCCCGACCACGGGCGTGGACGAACCTCCTCGACCCGAGGAGCTCGCCCCCCTCCTGGCGGAGCTCGCCCGCTACGATCTACCGGTCGCGGTCCATGCCGAAGACCCGCGTCGGTTCGGTCCGCCCGAGCGCCCGCTCGACCTCGCCGGATGGAGCGCCCACCGGCCCGTGGCGTCCGAATTGGCCGCGATCGACCTGCTCGCGAAGGCCCCGGATCGGCTGCGCCTGCACGTCGCCCACGTCACGACCGCCGCCGAGGTCGATCGGCTGCGTGCGCGCGGAGCTTCGTTCGAGGCGACGCCCCATCATCTCCTGCTCTCCGACCGGGGGGGCGCCGACCCCCTGCGGAAGGTGAATCCTCCGCTGCGCCCCGAAGCCGAGCGACTCCGCCTGTGGGAGGCGTTCCGCCGCGGCGAGATCCCGTGCGTCGCGAGCGACCACGCGCCGCACCCGGCCGAAGAGAAGGCGCTCCCGTTCGACCGGGCTCCGAGCGGCGTCCCCGGCGTCGAGACGATGCTCCCGCTGCTCCTCGCGCTCGTGCGCGCCGGGTCGCTCGACCTCGCCACCCTCCTGCGGGCGGCGTGCGACCGCCCCGCCCGGTGGGCCGGACAACCGATGGGCCGACTCGCGCCCGGGCATCGTGCCCACCTCCTCGT
>JASHVA010000067.1 GCA_030039715.1 Thermoplasmata archaeon
GAACCCGAGGCGATCTCCTTCTCGATCGACGGGGCGAAGACCGAGTACTCTGCGACCGAGCTCCGCCAGCGGGTCATCGAGATCCTCGGCTTCGCCGACAACCCGAGCCCGACGGCGCACTCGGACCTCTGGCGGTGGGCCGTCTACGTGCCGCAGGAACGGATGCGCGACATCCTGGCCGCGAAGGTCCAGGAACGTCTCGAGACCGTGCGCAAAGCGCTCGGCGTCGAGCGGTACCGGACCGCGGCAGAGAACGCCCAGGAGGTCGGCGCGGACCTGCGTCGCACCGCGGCCGCGCTCCGGTCCGAGGCCGACATCCTGCGCCATTTCGACGAGGAGTTCGCCGCGGCCACCGCGGAATCCGACCGGCTGCGTGCGGAGCGCGCCGGCCTCCAGGAGAGAATCGCCCAGGCCGAGGAGCGGGTACGGAGCGCGCGGGCGAGCGTGGACGAGCTCGAGGCCGCGGTCCGGCGGACGGAGGGGGACCGGCGCGAACTCTCCGGCCTCGAACTCGACGCCGAGCGGGACGCGCGCGGGGAGGAGGAGCGACGGCGGCTCGTCGAGGACCGACGTCGGGCCCTCGCCAGTCGCCGGGGCGAAGCGGAGTCGGGCCGCGCGGAGTCCACCGGCCTCGAGGCGGCGCGCGCCGGGCTCGCGGCGATCGACGCAGAACGCGAGGCCGCCCGCCGCGCGCTCGACGCTCTCGCGGGCGAACTGGACCGGTTGCGCGAAGCGAGGGCGGACCTCGCCGCTTCCGAGCGGCGGCTCGCCCCCGCGAGGGAGGATCAACGGTCGGCCACGTCCGAGAGCGCCGCGGCGCGTGCCGAGGTCGACCGACTGGCAGCGGGCCCGACCCACGAGCCGCCCGCGCCCACGTCTCGCTCGCTCGAGGAGATCGACCGGGAGCTCGCGGAGCTCCGGGCGCTGGAGGCGGGCAGCGTCGCCGACGAGGCGCGGGCGGAGACCGCGCTCCGCGAGGTCGAGGAGCTGCTCCGCGCCGGCGTCTGCCCCCGGTGCGGCCAGGTGGTCCCACCGGGAGAGTTCACCCCGCACCGGGCGGAGGCCGAGGCCGTCGCGCGACGCGCCGAGGAGATCCATCGCTCCGTCGTCGACCGTCGAACGCGCGCGGAGGACGAGCGACGCGCCCGCGAACGGTACGAGCGGGCGAAGGAGCGCTGGGACCAGCTGGCGAGGAACCGGGCCGTGGCCCAAGCCTCGTTCGAAGCGGCCGCACAGCGTACGGCCCGGGCCGAACAGGTCGTCGTCGCGGCGGAATCCGCCGTGGCGGATGCGCGGACGCGGAGGGAGGCGGCGGCCGAAGCGGAGCCGCGGGACGCCGCGCTGCGGGAAGCGCTCACGGTCGCGGAGGCCACCCGCAGCGAGCGCGCGACGCGCGTCGAGCGGGCGCTACTCGCCACGGAACGAGCCCGCAGTGCCGAGGCGGCCGCCGCGGCCCTCGAGGAAGAGATCGCTCGGCTCGAGCGCGAGCGGTCGTCGCTCGCCGAGCGCGCGCAGCAACGCACCCTCCGCATCGCCGCGCTCCGGGAGGTGCTGCGCCGGGCGGAGGACGACGCCGCCCGGCTCCGCGAAGCCCGCGCGGGCCTCGCGACCGTGGAGTCCGAGGCCGAGGAGGAACGGCGGAGGTTGGTCCGCGTCGACACGCGGCTCGACGAGGCGGTCCGGCGCGTCGGCGAGGCGGAGCGGGGCCGGGCCGAGCGCGCGCGTCGCGTCCGGGAAGCGGGGGACCTCGAGACGAAGGCGGCCTGGCTCTCGGGGCCGTTCCGGCTCGCCGTCCTCTCGATGGAACAGAAGCTCCTCGCCCACGCTCAGGCCGCGTTCGACCGGAGCCTCGCCCGCTTCTTCGCCGCCCTCGTGGACGATCCGGCGCTGGTCGCCCGCACCGACGTCTCGTTCACCCCGTCGGTCACGATCGAGGGCGAGTGGACCCCGGCCGAGGCGCTCAGCGGCGGTGAGCGGACGAGCCTCGCCCTCGCCTTCCGCCTCGCCCTCGCGCAGGTCGTCCGGTCGCTCGGCAGCCTTCGGCTCGACACGATCCTCCTGGACGAACCGACGGACGGATTCTCTCCGGAGCAGGTCGTGCGGATGGGCGAGCTGCTGAACGAGCTCGCGTTGCCGCAGGTCGTGCTCGTCTCGCACGAGGAAGCGCTCGCCGGGATCGCCGATCGCGTCGTCCGCGTGGTCAAGGTCGACGGCGCTTCGACGTTGCAGGCGGGGCTCGCGGGCCCGACCGTGCCGCCGCGGGAGCCGGCGGAAGCGGCCGGCTCGGGCCGGCCCCACCGGCCCCGCCGGGCGCCGTCCGGCTCAGGTTAGCACGTCCCGAAAGCCGTCCGCATCCCAGGGTGGCAGACCCGCGACCTCGAGGTTCTCGGCGAGGTGCTCGGAGCTCTTCTGGCCGATCAGCGGCCCGAGAGTGCCGGGAGCCGAGCGGGCGAACTGGAGCGCGGTCTGGGCGGCGGAAAGCCCCGCCCGCTTCGGGCCGGCGTGGGCGAGCTGCCCCTGCAGGAGGGGGACGCTCGTGAAGCAGCTCACGCCCAGCCGGACGGCGGCGTCGAAGAGGGTCAGCCGGTCGTCGCCGACGATCTGGTTGTGGACCGCGGCGGCCTCGGGCATTGCGAGGTTGAACGGGAACTGCACGAAGCGGAAGCCGTGCTTCCGGCCCCCGACCTTCTCCGCGATCCGGACGGCGGAGGCGAGCGAGAAGTATCCGGGGTCGGCTCGCGGGACCCGGAGGCAGTCCCAGGTAGCGATCCCGTACGCGCCGAGGAGGGACTTCGAGCGCAGCTCCTCGTAGAAGCCGAACGCCCCCTCGAGCCGGGCCTCGAACTCCTCCCGCCCGACGACGGGGAGCTGCGCGTCCGGTCCGTTGTGGAGGTAGAGGAGGTCGACCGACTCGAGCCCGAGATTGCGGCGGCTGCGGTCGAACTGGTCGGCGAGGTACCGGGGCGTCATCGCGTGGCAGCCGTCGACGATCTCGGACGGCTTCACGACGCCCGGCCGCAGGAGCTCCTGCCGGATCCAGTCGTCCGGGTCGGCCTTCGACTCGGCGTCCGGGGCGAGGTAGCCGCTCTTCGTCGCAACGAACACCTCGTCGCGGGCGACCTCGCTCTTCTCGAGGAGGCGGGCGAGCGCGCGCCCGACGCTCCGCTCGGCCCGCTGGTGACGGTAGTTGATCGCCGTGTCGAGCACGTTCACCCGGCCGCTCGTGAGGCAGACGGCGACCGAGTGCTCGACCGCGAGGTCGGTCGGGGCGTCCGGGGCGCCGATGTAGGTGCCGAGGCCGAGCGAGCTCACCGCGAGCCCGCCGGGGGCCTCGCGGAAGTGCGGCGCCGGGAGGTGCCGCCGCTCGATCCCTCGCTCTCGGAACCGTCCCGTGCCCGCGG
>JASHVA010000068.1 GCA_030039715.1 Thermoplasmata archaeon
ATCGAAACGAGCCCGGGGAGCATCATGCTTCAGCGGAAGCTCCACTCCACTATATCGAGGCCACGACCCCGTCGGTAACTACGCTTCGACATCGACGTAGGTCGCGACGAGGCTGGAAGTCCAGGTGACGTAGGCGACCTCGGTCGCGTTCATGCTCTGCATCACGAGACACCACGGGCTCGGGGTCGGGAAGGCTGCGGGAGAGGAGTACACCGGTAGAAAGGCCTCGACCTCTCCGGTGGTGACGTTCCCCGTGGTGAAGCACTCCTCCACGATGCAGTCGAAACTAGCGGGCGGAGCGCTGTAGTTTTCGAACTCGGACAGGGTCAGGACAAGGATCGCAACTGTCTGTGATGCGGTGAACCAGCCGGTCAGGTTCGCGATCGACGCTTCGCTCGGGACGAACTGGAAGTAGTCGAACTGCCCCGGGCTCACGGTGAATGTGGTGTTAGCTGCCAGAAACGTCGTGGGATTCGGAGTTGGAGGTCCGGGGCAGGGTCGCCCGCCTCCAGCGTGGTACACGGGTCCGGGCTGACAGGGTAGAGAGTCCCTCCACAGGACCAGTCCGGTCGCTGCGCCGCCAATGATGGCGATGGTGGCGGTCGCGACGACCACCGGGAGGAACCACCGCCGCGACCGAATGTCACTCCGGGTGGAGCTCACGGGCGACCTCGGAGTGACTAGAGTGAGAGGCTAGGCTTCTACCTGGGGGGATCCGCGACCTTCCGATTTACAGTGCGGACGGAGCTGCAATACCCATTTCAGCTACGCAGGGCCCTCTCCGACGGAAGAGTACCGCTCCGCTCGCCCGAGGGCAGCCGGAGGAACCTCGCCAGGCGCTCTCCCTGTACCGGCGTGAGCGTGATCTCGCTCGCGAAGATCCCGCTCTTCAGGCGAAGTCGGGTCCGCACTTCGACGCGCACGGAAGACCAGTCGGCTCGCCGTACCTCGGTTCGAGTCACCTGCTTGACGTCCGACCAGGAGTAGCTGGTGTCCAGCAAGGTCCCACCGACGACGATGCCCAACGGGGAGATCCCCAGTCGACGCACGGAGGGGAAGAGGGCGACCAACGCGTACTCGACTAGAACGACCATCGACACTCCCAGGCCCCGGAGGAGCTGCCACCCCAGGCTCGCCGGAGAAGGCGAGAGCACGCTCAGCGTCACGAGCGTGACGATGGCACAGGTTACGACCACCAGAGGGGCCACCCATCGGTAGAACCACCAGCGGTTCTCCGCCGGAACCCACTCCAGGGGCGGGGGCGATGGATCCCAGCTCATCGAGAGGGAGCAGGCCTCGCTCCCAGATGCACTTTGCGAGCGGCCGGCGCGTTCCGCTGACGGATGTAGTAAATCCCAGAACTCCGGTCCGGGCGCCCGTGCCCCGAGCGCGTCGTCTCGCCGCGGTGATGTTCACCGACCTCGTGGGGTACACCCCGCTCGCTCACTCGGACGAGGCGGGGGCGATGCGGCTCCTCGAGGAGCAGGACCGGCTGGTCCGCCCCCTGCTCGCGAGACACCGCGGCCGGAGGATCAAGTCGATGGGCGACGGCCAGCTGATCGAGTTCGCCAATGCACGAGACGCCGTGGAGTGCGCGGTGGAGATCCAAGGCGCCGCGCAGGAGCGTAACGCCCGTCCCGGTGCCCGCCCCCTCCGGATTCGGATCGGTATCCACGTCGGGGACGTGGAGTCGCGCGGTTCGGACATTCTAGGCGACGCGGTGAACATCGCCTCGCGCATTGAGCCGCTGGCGCCGGCGGGCGGGATCTGCCTTTCCGCTCAGGTCTACGATCAGGTACGGCGCAAGGTTCCGTTCCGACTGGAAAAGCTGGCTCCGACGCAGGTCAAGGGAGTCGAAGAGGCGCTCGATCTCTACCGGGTCGTGCTACCGTGGCAGGCGGCGACGCCCGAAGCCGGTTTCGGCGGTGCGACCCGGCTCGCGGTCCTTCCGTTCTCCAACATCAGCCCCGATACTTCGGACGAGTACTTCGCCGATGGGCTCACGGAGGAACTGATCACAGCCCTGTCCCAGCTGAAGGGGCTCCAGGTGATCGCGCGGACCTCGGTGATGGCCTACAAGGGCACCTCGAAGCCCCTCGGTCAGATCGGGTCCGAGTTGGGCGTGTCGACCGTCCTGGAAGGGAGCGTCCGGAAGGCCGGGGATCAACTCCGGATCGCCGCCCAGCTCATCGACGTGCCGTCGCAAGCGCACAAGTGGGCCAGCACCTACGATCGAAAGCTCGACGACATCTTCGCCGTGCAGGCCGATGTCGCCGAGCGCATCGCGGCCGCGCTGAAGGTCAAGATCGGAAAGTCGACGGAAAGCCGGCTCGCCAGCCGATCGGCGGTCCTGCCCGAGTCGTATGACGCGTACGTCAAGGGAAGGGCGCTGCTCGGACTCCGGGACTCGTCCGACGCCATTCGGAAGGCCAAGACCCAGTTCGAGATCGCCGCGACGCTCGACTCGAGCAACGCCGGCGCGTTTTCGGGCCTCGCGGACGTCACGACGCTCCTGGGTTGGTGGTACCTCCTCGGCCCGAGGAGCGAGTGGAGACCGGCAGCGCTCGCCTTCACCTCCCATGCGCTGGCCCTCGACCCGGCACTCGCCGAGGCGCACTGCTCGTTGGGGGTGCTCCAGTGGGACGACTGGGACTTCGCCGCGGGGGAGGAGGAGCTCCGGAAGGCGCTCGGGCTCAATCCGAGCTACGCCTACGCCCACTGGATGCTCTCGGCACTCCTGCAGGACGAAGGCCGGTCCGACGAGGCGCTCGATGAGGCGCGGATCGCCGTCGACCTAGATCCCCAGTCCCCGCTGACGCTCGGACGAGTGGCTCGATTCCTGAACTGGTACGGTCGTCCGGACGAGGCCGAGCCGTACATCGAGCGCCTCCGGTCGATCGAGCCCGAATCTCGGGAGTACCGGATCGCTCGGACGTGGCGCTTCTACGCCGTGTCGGATTTTGATGCCGCGATCCGGGAGCTCGAAGCGGTGATCGCCGAGCGACCGAAGGATACGGAGCGGACCCTGCTGGTCGCGCTGCAGGCACTCGCCGGGCGGGCGGACCAGGCACGGCGGACCTTGCAAGGGCAGGTGGAGCATACCGAGCGCCGGGCCACCCACGAGAACCTCGCGGCCGCCCACGCAATCCTCGGGGATGTGGACGAGGCGTTCCGATTGATGATCGAGGGCGCGCAACTGCACGACCTCGCCCTTCAATGGATCCGGACCGATCCGCGCTTCGAGTTCTTGCGCCGAGACCCCCGCTTTACCGAGGTCCTCCGAGCGATGAACCTCGCCTAGTCGCAAGCTCCGTTCGCGCGAAGGCCGATCCCCATCGTTCGAACTTGCCCACCCGGGAGACGGGCCACGGACGCCGGCGGGCGCGCCACTACTTGACCGGCTGGATCGGCCGGGCGTAGGTCGCGAGCAACTCGAGGAGGCGGATGTCCTTCCTCGACGAGGCGAGCATCGGCGACAGTCGGACCCGGATCAATTGCAGGGTGTGGTCCTTCGCGGCACGGGACATGCACTCGAAGTACCGGTCCATGTCCCCGAGCGCGAAGTAGATGAACCCGGTCGAGGAGACCTGGCGGGAGTACCCCTCCCCCGGCGCCTCGTTGAGCTTCGCGATGATCTGCATCGCGGTCGCGCGGTCCCCCTGGAGGGCCGCGAGGTAGCCCCGGCACAGGCGGGCGTAGTCGCTGCCCGGCGCGATGCGCTCCAGCTCCCGGACCGACCCTTCGGCCTCCTCGAACTCGCGCTTGAACATGTAGTAGTCGGCGAGACCGCGGTAGCAGTCGAGCGGGGCCCGCTCGAGGTTCCTCTTCCAGTGCTCCAGGCACTGCTCGTAGCGGCCCGTGAAGAAGTAGGCGTTGCCGAGCGACCGGATCGTGACCGGCGACAACGGGTCGAGGTTGAACGCCTCCTCGGCCTGAGTGACGTAGGTCTCCACGACGCCGAGTGATCCCGCGAGGGCGCTCAGCATGCTGTGGGCCTGCGCCAGGTTGGGATTCAGTTCGAGCGCCCGGCGAACTTCCCGGTGCAGGATGTCGGCGAGGTCGTCCCCCATGAAGGCCAGTTCGGCGCGCAGGCCGTGGGCCTCGGCGAGGTCGGGGTCGATCGCGATCGCGCGTTCGGCCGCGACGATCCCCTGTTTGATCGAGTCGTTCCAGGAGATGTGGCCCTCCGAGCCGAGCCCGATGTAGGCGCGGGCGATGCCGGCCTGGGCGCGGGCGAACGATGGGTCCAGTTTGAGCGCCTTCTGGAAGAGGCGCAGGGACTGGCGGAGCGAGGCCTCGTCCTGCTTCCACATCAGGGACTGGCCCTGGAGGTACGAGAGGTACGCTTCGGTCTCCTTGGGCTTCTCGAGCTCGGGCACCGGGGCGCGCCCGCGGACGAGGCTCCCGGGTAGGGCGGTCGCGACCTTGGCCGCGATATCGCTCTGGACCGAGAAGATGTCGTCGAGGTCGTCGTCGTACTTGGCCGTCCACAGGTGCTCCTCGGTCGTCACGTCGATCACCTGCACCGTGACCCGGATCCGGTTGGCCGCCCGACGGACGCTCCCTTCCACGACCGTGCCGACCCCGAGCTCACGACCGATCGCCGCGACCTTCTTGTCGGTCTTCTTGTAGCCGACGACCGAAGTCCGCGCGATGACCTTGAGCCCGGGCACGAGGGAGAGGTTCGCGATCAGCTCCTCCGTGAGTCCGTCGGCGAAATACTCGTCCGCCGAGTCCGGGCTGATGTTGGCGAACGGCAGGATGGCGATCCGATCCCGGTCGAGGGGCGTCGCGTCCCCCGTCCCACCGCCGTTCCCCATCCAGGGGAGGAGGACGCGGTAGACGTCCATAGGGACTTCGACCCCCTTCATCGCCCTCGGTTCGAGCTTTTCGAAGCGATCGGGGACCTTCGAGCGCACCTGTTCGTAGACGGCCCCGGACACGCAGACCCCACCGGGTTCGGCCAACGGCTCGATGCGCGCGGCGAGATTGACGGCATCCCCCAGGATGTCCGAGCCGTTCTGCACGACGTCCCCGAGATGCACCCCGATCCGGATCCGGATCGGCGCGGACCCGCCCTCCGAGTTGCGTTCGTAGATGCGGCGCTGGATGTTGAGGGCGCACTGCACCGCCTTCAGCGCGCTGTCGAACTCGACGAGGAAGCCGTCGCCGGTCGATTTGATCTCCCGCCCCTGATGCAGGGCGACGAGCGGACGGAGGAGGTCGGTCTGTTGGCGCAACAGGTCGAGCGTCCTTCCTTCGTTCGCCTGCGTCGAAGCGGTGAACCCCACGGTGTCGGTGAACATCACCGCAGCCAGTCGCCGGCCGGACGCCACGGACGTCGGAGGCGCGCCTTCAATTAAGCGTGCCCCGCCCCGTTCCGAGGGGGGAGCGACTTTCGGATCCGGTTACCGGGGCACCGGAACTTCACCGGGAATCGGCCCCGATGGGTTGCCCGAAGGGGAGGGGGCGGGCGAGGGGGGCGCGGACCGAGCGAGGGTCGGAAGGTGCGCGAACTTCGCGTGGCGCGACGGCCCCAGGACCTCCTGCCCGAACACCACGACCACGCCGGCGATGAGCGTCACGACGGCGGCGATCCAGAACGCGTACTGGAACGCGACGTGGGCCGGGAGGCCCGCGAGCGGGCCACTGGTCAGGGTGTAAGTCGCGAGTAGCGAGCCCGCGATGGGGGCCCCGACGCTTCCCCCCACGTTCCGGAAGACGTTGTTCATCGCGGTGGCCTGGCTCATGTCCTTGGGGTCGACGGTCAGAATCAGCAGGTTGATGATCGAAGCGTTGAGGAGGGCGATGCCGGCGCCGATCACGGTCTCATAGAGCAGCGCCTGGTCCAGCGTCGTGGCGATGGAGATGAGGTAGAACCCGAGGGCCGTGACGATGCTGCCCGCGATCGCGAACGGCTTGACTCCGACCCGGGCGACGACGAAGCTCACCGCGATGGCGAAGACGATCATTCCGAGGGCGAGCGGCACGATGTAAATCCCCGCGTCGAGGATGTTGAACGTCGGGAAGCCGCCGTTGTATCCGCCGGACGCCGGCGGGTACTCGAACTGGTAGATGAGGGAGAATAGGGCGAGGTACATCCCCAGGCCCACCACGGTGAGGACGATGTTGGTCACCGCCACGTTCCGTTCTCGCAGCAGCCTCCCGTCGACGATCGGCTCCCGCTTCCGCCGCGTCCACCAGGACTCGTAGAGCGCGAACGGAACGAACAGGGCGATTCCCGCGGCGAGGAATCCCAGCGTGGGAACGGACGTCCAGCCCCAGACCTGCCCTTGCGAGAGCGCGGTCACGATCCCCGCGAGGGCCCCCGCCAGGAACACGGCCCCAACGTAGTCGACCTTCGTGTTCGGGCGTCGGTACGCCGACTCCCGGGTGTAGAGGATGAGCAGGACGGCGAGCAGTACCACGAACGGGATAGAGGAGTGATAGGTCGTCCGCCAGCCATAGTCCTGCGACACGAAGGATCCCAACGGAAGACTGATCACGAAACCGATGCCGAACATGGCGCTCAGGAGGCCCTGGGCGCGGGGGATGAGTTCTCGCGGGAACTCGTCCCGCATGAGGGCCATCCCGAGCGGCATGATGGTGAGCCCGATCCCCTGCACGGTGCGGGCCGCCACCATGAAGGTAAAATTGGGGGAAAAGCCGGTCACGGATACCGCGGCCGCATAGCCGAGCATCACGCCGACCAGGACGCGGCGCTTCCCGTAGATGTCGCCGAGCTTGCCGACGACCGGGGAGAGCGCGACTCCCGACGCGGCGTAGGCCGAGAGGATGAGGCTGACCTGGGCCGTGTCCACCCCGAAGTCCGCCTGAATGGTCGGAAGCGAGGGGGTGAGCATCCCTTCGATGTACATCACGACGACGACGATGCCGGCGAGGAGCGCCATCACGCGGTAGGCGTACGGCTTGTCGAAATTCTCGAGGGTCTTCGGCGCCGGGGGCGGCGGGTCCGGGGTGGGGGAGGCACTCGGGCCTGTCGCGGGGTCCACGCTCGGTGCCCTCTGGGGGGTCCCACTCGTGCTCTACGCTTAACGTATGGCTTCTACGCGGGGCCCGGGACGCTGGCGCGCCGACGGGAACGAGGAGCCTCCCCCGGCTACTTTCTCAGTCGATAGACGTACATCCGATCCGCCGGCGTCTCCGTCACGGCACCGGTCGTTCGATAGAGCGCCGACGCGGCGGCATTTCCGGGATCGGTGAGAACGAACGCCTCCTCGAAATCGTGGTCGCGGCAGTAGTCCAGCAGGGCACCGATCAGCGCGCGACCGATCCCACGACGCCGATACCGGACGTCGACTCCAATCTCGTAGATGAACATCTGGGGTCGCATCGTCGCGACTTGACGAAGAGAGGTTCCTCGCAGAAACCCGACGGGTCGGCCGTCCTCCACCGCGAGAAAGAACACGTTCCGGTCGTCTTCGAGGTATGCCCGGGCGGCCGGCTCAGAGACGGGCTCGTCGAAGAGGTCCGGGGCCGCCGCGAGCCTCGGCAAATCCCGGGGCCCGAGCCGAAGAACCTGCACGTCGTTCCGATACGAGTCGGGACCTTATGGCTGCCGCGCGGAACCGATTTCGTCCCCCGAGGGTCTCCAACCGACCGGACCGGCGAAACGACCTCCCGCTCCGCTGTCGATGGGTATTTCCCCTCGGAAGAGACACCGCCCGAGATGGCGACCCGGACCCGGGCGCGTCGATTCGGACCGATCGCCCTGAGCCTACTGGTCGTTGCTTGCCTGCTCGTCTCGGCCTTGGCCGGGTCGCTGGGGCCCCGGAACGACTCGAGCGGGCTGCGCACCGCGCTGAGCTACAGCCTGCTCATCGCGCCCAACGGGACGGTCTCGGTCGCCGGGGTCTTCTCCGTCCACGGGGACACGTACACTCAGATCGCGAACTACACGGGTGCCATCGAGGACGCCCGAAACGGCAGTCTACTGGTCGGGGCAGGATTCGTTATCGATCACAACGTCGACTCCGCCGGAGTACTCGTCAGCGATGCCGCGAACGTCACGATGACGGGGCTCAACATCACGGGGACCGGCACCGGGATCTATCTGGACGAGGCCCTCTTCACCGACGTCTCGGACTCGGTGCTCTCGGTCACCGGGGATCCGATGTTTGTCATCGACTCGACGTCGGCGAGCTTCTCGGCCATCCAGGCGCCCGGGAGCAGCGGAGCGGACGTCCAGTCGTCGTCCGACGTCACCATCTCGGACAGCAACTTCAGCGGCTCCAGCTCGGACGGGATCGATGTGGCGTACAGTTCCGGCGTGACCCTTTCGAACGATGACTTCTCGCACGCGGAAAGCATCGGGCTGAATGCCGAGGAGTCCACGGATATCGGTGCGACGGGGAACCGGTTCGATGACGCGGGGTCCGGCTACGCCATCGTGCTCGACGGGATCGGTTTCTCGAACGTCTCCTCGAATAACCTGACCGGTACCGCGGGTTTGGCCGAGCCGGTCGTCGTCGAAGATTCCGACAACGTCGGCCTCTGGGACAACGCGCTGAGTGCGGGAGATAACATCTCCTTCGCCATCAACGGCTCTACGAACGTCCGCGTCGGAGACTCGGCGAGCCCGGACCCCGGGGAGGAGGGTGTCGACCTCCTCGAAGACTCGGGGGTCGTACTCCGCGATGTCGAGTTCAACGACGCCGGCAACGGGGTCGTGGACCTCGACAGCTCGGACGTAAGTATCGACGACTCGGAGTTCGAGAGCGGGGACGTCTCCGTCTACGCGGTCGGAGCCGTCGGGCTCACGGTCGACGACTCGAACCTCACTCAGGGGAACGACGGGGTCGTCACGTACCAATCGTCCTCGATCTCGATCGCGAACTCGAATCTCAGCCGGTCGAACTATCCGCTGTTCCTCGTCGCGGACACGACCGGCGTCAGCGTCACCGGTAGCGAGCTGGACCGTGCGCAAGTGGATGCCGTGCAGCTCGTCGACGCCTCGAACATCTCGTTGTCGAACGATACGGCGGAGGGGTCCTCCGGGATCGCACTCAACGCCCTGGACACAGAGGGACTCGAGGTCTCCGACACCGACTTCGCGGGTACTCCCACCGACCTTGGGCCCGAAGCGATCGAGGAGGTGTCCGTCAACGACTCGACGTTCACGAACGATTCCTTCGACTGGACCCTGTCGCCGTTCTCGGCGAACGACTCCTCCAATATCCAGATCGTGGGGTCCGACTTCGCGAACTCGTCCGGGGCGTACGCCGTCGGGCTCGAGCAGGATCAGCAAGTGCTCGTGAGCGACTGCGACTTCGCCAACGACACCGCGGAGGGCGTCATCGGGGAGACCGTGACCGAACTCACGCTCACCGGGTCGAACCTGGCCGGGGTCCACGACGACGGTTTCGCCGTGGATGGCGGGACCGATCTGGTCGTCAGCAATGACACGTTCGACAACGGGGAGGATACGGGCGTCTTCGTCGACGGCGCGTACGGCCTGCTCGCCGACGACAACTCGTTGACGAACGTTGCCAACGCCTTCTTCTTGAACGGGGGGGACGACTGGGTCATCGTGAACAACACCGCCAACGCGGACTCGGACGGGGGCCTGATGGCCAATTCGGCGTCCGGTCTGCTCGTTGAGGGGAACAACTTCTCGGAGCAATCGGGCGACATGGCCATCGACCTCACGGCGATCGACAACTTCGAGGTCACCGCGAACGTATTCGTGAACGACTCGAGCGCCCTCGACATTTCGGGCCTCTCGCAAGGTACGGTCGTCGGTAACGAATTCCTGCTCGACAGCGTGTCGATGGACGTCGACGGCATCGCCAGCTTGCTGACGTACCACAACGACTTCGTCGACGATTCGGGGTGGGTACTCGATTCGACCGGGCTCGCCTGGGACGACGGATACCCGGTCGGCGGGAACTACTGGAGCAACTATACCGGAGTGGACGAGTTCCACGGTCCCGGGCAGAATCTTTCGGGCTCAGATGGGATCGGCGACACGCCGTTCGTCCTCGATTCGGAGAACATCGACCGATACCCGCTCATGACGCCGTGGACCGACCACGTGGCCACGTTCGTCGAGTCCGGGCTGCCCGCGGGCTCGACCTGGGTGGTCGTCTTCAACGGCACGACGTACCGCACGAATTCGACATCGCTCACGGTGACCTCCACGGTGGGCGTCGACACTCCGTACGAGTACTCGGTCCCGAACGTCGGCGGGCTCGCGGCGACGCCCTCTTCGGGCAGCGGGGAGCTCGGCGTGGGGGTGGTGTTGATCCGTATCGCGTTCGCCGTGCCGACCTACGCGCTCACGTTGTCCGAGACGGGCCTGCCCTTGGGAATGCCCTGGACCGTGACGATCGACGGGACGACCCTGAGCGGGACCGACACTTACGTCCTCGACCTGCCCAACGGGACGTACGACTATTCGATCGCGCTCGAGCCGGGATATCTGACGTCTTCCGAGTCGGGACTCATCACCATCTCGGGGGCCGCCGAGGCCTTCTCCGCGACCTTCGTGCCGTTCACCTACGACGTCGTGATCGTCGAGAGCGGCCTTCCGGACGGGGCCCACTGGAGCATCACGGTCGGGAGTTCTACCTGGACCTCCTCCGGCACCACGCTCGCGGAGGATCTGGCCAACGGAACCTACCTCTTCGGCGTCGTGCCCGTCGGCGACTTCACGGCGACCCCGGGCAACGGATCGTGGACGGTCAACGGCAGCGCGATCCACGTCTACATCACGTTCGCCAGCAACGTGGGGTACCCCGGGGGTCCGACGGAAGTTGCCGGCTCGAGCGTGCTGTTCTACGTCATCATCGGCGTGGTCGTCGCCGTGGCGGCCGCGGGGTGGGCCTTGTTCCTCCGGCGCCGACGCGGGGGGACTCCCGCGTCTCCCCCGCCCGGCGTTCTACCTCCGCCTCCGCCCCCCGGAGCGACCTAGAATCAGGCCCGCGGTTCGAGCTTCTTCTCGCACGTCAGCCAGACGATCTCGGGTTGGAAGCCCATCCGCTGATTAATCGCCAGGATTGGCTGGTTCGAGGAATCGTTCCCGGTCTGCAGGTAGCGATAGCCGGCTTCGCGGGCGTATTTGGCGGCCCGGCGCTTGAGCTCGGCCGCAATTCCTCGGCCCCGGTAGGCGCGGAGGACCCCGGTGAATCCGATCCGGAGCGTATCCGGGTGGATCTCGTCCCGGTCCACGTTGCTCAGGCCCACGAATTCGCCGCGATCGGTCGCCAGGAAGAACCCGGCCGGTAGCGCCGTCCCCTGGTCCAGAAAGAACGCTTCCCATTGCTCGAACGGCATCGGAGAAAACTCTCCGACCCGCGGCGTGTCCTGGGAGCACGTCTGCGCCAGGGAGTAGACCGCGTGTCGGACCTTCGGATCCGTCGATCCCAGGGTCTGCAGTGTGACGAACCGGATGCCGTCGGCCTCGAGTTTGGCTCCAAGACCCTCCGGGTCCCGAAGGTCGACCGAGCGCAGGTCCAGTTTGGAGAGCCAAACCTTCCGCTGCGGCGCGAACCCGCGACGTTCCACGAAGGCCCTCTCCCGAGCGTCGTGCTCCTTTACCTGCAGCCAAAGCGTGGTCGCTTGTCGGACGCGCGCCTCCATCTCGAGCGCGGCGTAGAGGGCCGCGCCGATCCCTTGCCCGCGGAACGCCTTGCGCACGCTGACCCAGACCCAGTACTTCTGAGGGTGATAGTTGGTGATGGCGTGGGACAGTCCCCCGTACCCCACCACCCGAGAATCTTCGGACGTCTCGGCGACAAGCTTCAGGTTGAAGTGGTTCCCCTGCCGGGCCAGGACCTCGTCCTGGCGCCGGATTTCCTCGGCCGATGCACTGACGCTCGGCTCGAACTCGAGATCGATCTCCTGCTCCGCCGCGTAGTCTTGGGGCGAGAACGGTCGAATAGCGACGCGAGGGGAATCCATGGGAGGCGGCAGCCCCATCGCAAGCTCCTTCAAAGAACCCCCCTCCTGCCCGCACTTCTCGCGCGCGGGCTGCGGAGTGCAATAGTACATTCACCCATCAGTTTCGTACCAGTCGGTCGCTGACACTCGACTCTAGGCGGGCGCCGTTGCCGATGATTCTATCGCTAGCGGGAGATCTCGGGACCTGGAACAGCTCTAACTCTTTCCGCGAGCGTCGAACAGCCGGAGTGTCTCTCGAACCTCTCCAATTCGGGCTTGGATGCGGTCTCCGACTCCAAAGTGGTCCCCGATCGCTTTGACCGCTTCCAGAGTGGACTCCGGAACGCCGGCGACGATGTCCCGGCGGATCTTCGATACGTACTGTTCCCAATGGTCGTCGATGGACAGACGCATGTACCAGACAACCGCCGGGCTCGCGTAGTAGACTCCCCTGTGCCTCTCGGAACGGTAGGCTCTCACGTATTCGATGAACGAGTCGGCGTCCTTTGTCCCGGCAAACGGCTCACCGGAGATGAACTCCAAATCGATCGCGGCGGTTCCCAAGCTGAGGCGCGTCCCCCGGATTGTTCCAGAGAACGGTTCCAGAGGAGTCGCCTTCGGATTCTCCTGAAGGACCGTCTCTAGCCTCTTCCACTCCCCCACCGCGATCAGCACGTCGACGTCACCGGTCCCGACAGGAACCGAATGCTCGATCGCGGAACCGCCTACGACCACGAATCGAATGCCGAGATCTCGGAGCCAGTTCGCAACCTGCTCCACTTGGTCGGCCTTCAGGGCAATCTCCCGACCGGCCAGTTCTTTCGAAATTCCCGCTCTAGGCTCGACTGCGGGATTGAATTACCGAGGTGAGGTAGGGCCGGCGCAAGATCGAAGTATCGTACGAAGGACGCCAGCCGCTCGACGTTCTCAGTCAGAACCCGCTTTAGGAGATAGTCTGCATCGACGTCCCGCCGATTCCTCTCGAGCACCACTCGAGATGCGATGGGATCGAGCGAGAGCAGGGCGATCGCGACGTCCTCGAGCCTCGGTCGGGCCGCCGACACTTCAGAGACGAAGGGAATGACTCGGTACGGCGTTTCGACTGCGGGGAGCACAGATCTCGCGACAACGAGTTGCGTGGGAAACCGAATCGGATAGCCGAGGGCCGTAACGGTCTTCGACTTCAGCGCGAAGAGCGGGACGTTGTTCCATCTCGCTTCATCGACGTCAGCTTCTGTGAAAATATGGGCTCGGAGGCTGACTTGCGGGCGGCCCCTGGCGGGCCGGATCGGAACGAAAACCGTGGGCGTTCTGGCTTCGCCCGACCTCACGAAGGTCGCTGAGAGTCGCATATGACAACTCTGTCATCACATAATTAGTATATATAATAAACTTACACCGCAATTGCTTCACCCCGGTACGTTCGAGAGGCCCATCCCGCATGAGAGCCACGCACCGTGACGACGAGATCTCGGTTCCGCGCCGCCGTGCCCCACTCGCCCAGCGGTGAGTGAAATCGTAGCATGCACTCAGCGTGCCGTGGTAGGACTCAGTTACCGTCCCGCCGTCAGCTTCATCCTGCGCGACGAGTGCGCAGGCTAGGTTCCGATGGGGCGTTTGATCTACTTCATTATCGCGTCGCTTGACGGCTTCATTGAGGACTCCAAGGGTAGTTTTCAGTGGAGCGTACCCTCGGAGGACGCGTTCGAGTTCGTGAACACTCTCAGTCGAGGGTGGACCACGCAGCTCCTCGGGCGTCGGATGTACGAGGTCATGCTCTATTGGGAGAATTTTCCGGTCGACGGGACGGTCACGGCCCCCGAACGCGACTTCGCACGACAATGGCAGGCCGCGGACAAGATCGTCTACTCTCGCTCGATGCAATCCCCCTCGAGCAGAAGGACTCGGATTGAGCGGGAGTTCAAGCCGGCGGCCATCCGTCGCCTCAAGCGCGAAACCCGCGGGGACCTCAGCGTCGCCGGCGCGGAGTTGGCCGGGCAGGCGATTCGGGCGGGACTTGTTGACGAGCTCC
>JASHVA010000069.1 GCA_030039715.1 Thermoplasmata archaeon
GCCCCCCTCGCTCCCGACCGCCCCGCGCACCGTCGCGCGCGCCCGCGCCCGCCCCCCGCGGGTCGCGGCCCCCTTCGGCGCCCTCCTCCTCGGACGCCCGCCGGTCGCGACCGTCACGGTCGGGCGGGACGAGTCGAGCGAGCATCTCTTTCGTCGGCTCCTCGGCGCCTACCTGGGCGGCGCCCGGGAGTTCGTCGTGGTCGATCGGCATCCGCGCTCGGGCAGCACGCGCGACGTCGTGCGCACGTTCTGCCGCCGGACGCGCCAGCCCGAGATCGTCTCGGAGGAGGACGGGGTCCTCCGGCTCCGGGACCTCGCCTACGAGAGCCCGGTGCCGCTCCCCGAGCGGCTCGCCCGGATGGGCCGGATGGTCGTGGGGTTCCACCGGGAGGCGGTCGAGAGCTGGGCGCACCTCCCGTTCGGCGACGATCAGTACTGGGAGCGACGCGACGACGAGATCGACCGCGAGGCGTGGTACGTCCAGCGGCTCGCCGCGCTCCACCTCGGCCTGGACGGGAGCGGCGTGAACCTCCTCGGCCCGTGGACGATCGCGCGGAGCCTCGAGCGGATCGCGGACCACGCGACCGTCCTCGGCGAGGTCGGCCGCCGGCTCGTCGAGCTGCCCGACGGCGCGGGCCCGCTCACGACGTTGCGGCAGTTCCACTCCCAGGCGATGGACCACCTCGAAGGGGTCCTCAGCGCCCGGGACGACGCGGCCGCGAACGACCTCCTCGACATGGGGGACGCGCTCCTCGCCTCCGGCCGGGCGCTCTCCGACCGCCTCCTCCCCGCCGTGGGCGTCGGGACGATGCCGCCCGCGACCGCCGCGGCGGTCACGCGCATCCTGGAGTCGATCGGCCGGACGATCGCCTACGCCCAGGACATCGCGCAGGTCGCGCTCGACCGGGCGATCCCCGTCTCGTTCTCGGACGTCCCGACCGTCGACGGCGAACCGATCCCGCTGTGAGCCGACGCGGTCGCCCGGGGGCGCGGAAGCGCTTTCTCCCCCGGTCGCCCGTGCCCCGTCCGCCCCCGCGAGGCCCGTGACCGAACCGTCGCATCCCCCGCGCGTCGTCGTCCTGCGGCACGGCCCCGCCGAGGTGCGCGACGCGCGCCGCTGGTCGGACGACGCGGCCCGCCCGCTCTCGCGGAAGGGGGTCGCGCAGACCCGGCGCGTGGCGAAAGGGCTCGCGAGCTACGTCGGAGCGGTGACGTCGCTCGCCTCCAGCCCGGCGGCGCGGGCGCGCCGGACCGCGGAGATCCTCCGGGAGACGCTCGAGCACTGCCCCCGACCCGCGTTCTGGCCCGAGCTCGACGTGGGGGCCCTCGCGGCCCCGATCCTCGGGCGGCTCCGTGCGGTCACGACCCCCGGGGCGACCGTCGTGATCGTCGGCCACGAGCCGACGCTGGCCGAGCTCGTCGGCCTCGCCCTCACGGGCGACGGCATCCCGATCGTGCGCCTGACGAAGGGCGGCGCGGCGTGCCTCGAGTTCCCCCGGTCGGTCCGACCGGGCGCGGCGCGCCTCCGCTGGCTCCTCACCCGGAAGCAGCTCGCGAGCGCGGGCGACTGAACGCGCCGCCCGCGCGGGCGGGCTTCGCGTAGAGCGGCGCGATGAGCGCGCGGACGTCCTCGTGCACCTGCTCCGGGCGCCGGTTCGCGTCGACCCGGTGGAAGCCGTACTCCGAGCCGACCCACGCGAATTCCTTCGACAGGCGCTCCTGGTAGGCGAAGAAGCTCTCGAAGAGGTCGCGGGAGAGCGAGAGGTCCATCCCCGACTCCCAGTAGTCGAGCGAGCCGTACTTCGAGATCGCCCGGTGCAGCAGGATCTCGGGCCGCGCCTCGAGGAAGATGACGAGGTCGGGCCGGAGCGCGAACCCGTAGAGGCGGCGGGCCCACTCGCGCGAGGCGCCCCGCACGACCGCCCGCGCCATGAGCGTGTAGATGTACCGGTCGGCGAGCACGGTCGAGCCCGCGGCGAGGGCCGGCACGATCTTGTTCTCGAGCTGGTCCGCGAAGTCGACCGCGTAGAGCAGCGCGAGCGTCGTCGCGCCGAGCGTGTGGCCCTGCTTCGCCCGGTCGATCTCCTCGGCGACGAGCGTCGAGCGTCGGAGACCGGTGTCGACGACCGCGTGGCCCTCGATCTCGAGCCACTGCCGCAGGAGCGCGACCTCGGTCGTCCGCCCCGAGCCGTCCGCGCCCTCGATGACGATCAGCTTGCCCGCGACCGACTCGTCGGTGAGGCCCGGGAGCCGCGTCCCGTACGTCCTACCCATCATGGAGCAGCGCCTCCCCCGTGGGGAAGTTCTGGAGGATCGGACCGACGTGGCCGCGGAGCGCCGCCTGGATCGCTTCGACGGACCGGCCCGAGTCGATGACGGTGAAGTCGTCGGTCCGCGAGATCCGGTCGTACTCCTGCTTCAGGCGTCCCTGGAACCGGGCGTAGCTCTCGTGGAGGTCGTCGGACAGCCCGAGGTCCATCCCGGCCTCGTAGTAGTTGATCTTGAGGCGCGAGGCGATCTTCCGCTTCAGCGTGACCGAGACGGGCACCCGGAAGTAGAAGACGAGGTCCGGTCGGGGCGCGAACGAGTAGATGTTCCGGACCCAGGCCGGGTCGCAGCCGCGCGCGGCGTCGCGCACGAACGCGGTGTAGGCGTACCGGTCGCAGACGACGACGTAGCCGGCCCGGAGCGGCGGCAGGATCTTCCGCTCGAACCGGTCCGCGAAGTCGGTCGCGTGGAGGAGCGAGAAGGTCGTCGGCGTGAGGAGGTTCTTCTTCTTGCCGCGGCGGATCGTCGCGGCGGTCAGCTCCGAGGAGTTCCACTCGGTGAAGAAGACGCGGTAGCCCTGCGACTGGAGCCACTTTCCGAGGAGCGCGGCCTGCGTCGACTTGCCGCTCCCATCGAGGCCCTCGAAGACGAAGAGCCGGCCGGGGAACCCGTGGGTCGGGCTCGGGCTCTCAGCCGGCACGGATCCGGACCTCCACCTCGAACTCGCGCTCCATCGGCTTGCGGACCTTCTCCTCCCAGTGGGCGGGGAGCGAGGTAGCGGCCGGGGCAGAAAAGGCCAGCGCGAGGTGCTTCCCTCCGCCCCCGAGGGAGAACCGGGGACGCGCCTGCGCGACGACCTCCGCGACCTCGAGGATCGCCCCGAGCCGGCGGGCGGTCTCGATGTCGGAGGCGCGCAGGACCGGGAGGAATCCCTTCTTCCACGCCGACGGGAGGTCGCCGCCCTCGTGGAGGCGGGCCGCGAGGGAGGCGAGGAGGACCTCGCGCTGGTCGAGCCCCCAGATCGGGTAGTTCTGGATGAGGTAGGCCGAGTGGTTCGCGTGGCGCCACAGGTCGATCGCCGTCCCCGCGTCGTGCATCCAGCCGGCGACGCGCAGGGCGAGCCCCTCGCTGCGTCCCCACTCGTAGCGCGTCGCGAGCACGTCGAAGAGCGCGAGCGCCGTGTCCGCGACCTCGCGGCCGTGGTCGAGCCGGAACGCGAACGACTCGGCGGCCGCTTCCGCCGAGCGCTCGGCGAGGCGTTCCGCGGCGGCGGGGAGCTTCGCGCCGATCGCCTCGAGCGCGAGCCCTTCCCGGATCCCCGTGCCCGCGACGAGGATCCGCCCCGCGTCCGTCGCGCGCAGGAGCTCCTGGAGGACGACGATCCCGGCGATCACGACGTCGGCCCGGTCGGAGCCGATCCCCGGGATGGCACGTCGTTTCGCGGCGGACATCTCGCCGAGGAGCTCCCCGAGCGCCTCCAGGTCGTGGTCCCAGAGCGGATAGCCGTGGACCCGCTCGATGGGGTAGTCCCGGAGCTCGATCGCGGCGCGGGCGAGCGACCGGACCGTGCCGCCGATCCCGAAGAGACGGTAGTTCTTGCCGCCGAACGCCTCGAACACCGAGCCGAGGGTCTCCCGGACGTAGTCGCGGAGCTCCTCGACCTCGCGGCGCTTCGGCGGGTCGTGGTCGAGGAAGCGCTGGGAGAGCCGGAGCACGCCGAGCGGCACGCTCACGGAGTTCCGGAGCTGGCCCGCGCGGACCTCCGCGAGCTGGAGCGACCCTCCGCCGAGGTCGCTCACGATGTCGTGGTCGAGCTCCCAGGCTCCGGCGATGCCGAGGTAGGCGTACCGCGCCTCCTCCGCCCCCGAGATCACCCGCAGGAGGACGCCGGTCGCGCGCTCGACCCGGCGGACGAACTCGGCCCCGTTCGGAGCGTCCCGTACGGCGCTCGTCGCGACGGCGATCGTCCGCGGGAGCCCGAGGGAACGGACCGAGAGCGCGAAGTGCTCGACCGCGCGGACTCCCCGCTCGATCGCCGCGGCGCTCAGCCGTCCGTCCGGACCGGTGCCGAGGCCGAGCCGCGGCGACTCCTTGGTCTCGAAGAACGCCCGGACCGTCCCCGAGTGGGACGCCTCGAAGGCGACGAAGCGAGCCGTGTTCGAGCCGACGTCGACGACGCCGATCGTCCGGTCGGCTCGGGGGCGGGGACCGACGAGCGGCGCCGCGAGCTCCCCCGAGCGCGCCCGGTCCATGGCCTCCCACAGGAGGGTACGTACATAGACCTCACCCGGGGTACATAGGCCCCGACCGTCCCCCGGGGGCCCCCCGCGGAGGGCTTACAACCCGCGGGGCGTGCGGCCTCCGAGGTCGCTCGTGGTGCCGCCCGCCTCCACCGCCCGGATCCTTCGACTCGCGCAGGAGCTCGACCGGCTCCTCGCGGAGGTCGCCGGGTCGGTCGACGACGTGATCGACCACGCCCACCCGACGCCCGAGAGCCTCCACGAGCTCCATCGGGAGATGCGCCGGCTCCGTCACGCGCTCGCCCTCTGGGTCGAGGTCCTCGGTGCGCGCCAGCGCGACCTCGTCCGTCCGCTCGACCAACGCCTGAAGCGGCTCGCCCGGCTCATCGGCCGGGTGCGCGACCGCGACGTCGTGCTCGACCTGCTGGAGGGAGGTTCGCTGCCGCGCCCGGTGCGCGAGGACGCGGCGCTCGTCGCCCGGCTGCGGGCCCGGCTGCGGGACGACGGCCGCACCGGCCGGGAGCTCCTGCGGGTCTTCCTGCGCTCGGAACGGGACGCCCATCTCTTCGAGGGGCTCCGGGAGAGCCTCGAATTGACGCCGCGGGCCGGCTCGGGCAATCAGCTCGCCGCCCTGCTGGAGGAGGAGGTCGACCGGCGGGACGCCCGGGTCCGCGCGGCGCACAAGAAGGCGCGCCAGCGTCCGACCTCGAATCGCCTCCACCGGCTCCGCATCCAGGTCCGGCGGCTGCGCCATCTGAGCGAGGTGCGCTCGCGGCTCGACGGGGCGGGACGCGACGGCTTTCCGCCGGCCGCCCGTCGCCTCCAGGCCCGGCTGGGGCGCCTCCACGACCTCGACGTGGTGCTCGCCGACCTCGACCCCGACTTGAAGTCGACCGACTGGGCCCGGGCCCTCCGCCGGGAGCGGCGTTCGGTCCGCAACTCGATCCGCACGACGTTGCGCGAGCACCGGTGGCCCGAGATCGCACCGCGGGGCGTCCCCGGTCCCGGTCCGCTGCGTCGACGCACGGCGAGCGCTTAGATGCGCGACACGATTGCGGGGCCCGTGTCCGCCGCGGGGGGCGACGGCCTCGACCTCGCGCTGCGCGACGCGCTCGGGGAGACGGGCGCCGTCGGTGCGACCGCGCGTCAGCTGGCGCAGCGGATCGACCGCCGGCCCGACCGCGTCGAGCGGGCGCTCGTGGGGCTCGCGCTCCGGGGCGACGTCCGACGCATCGGGCGGGGCCTCTACATCCTCCGCGACTTCGAGGACCTGGACGCGCGCGACGACTTCGTCGACCCGGCGGAGTTCGTCGAGCGGTTCCGCCGGGAGAACGGGGTCGACCTCGGCAGCTACTCCGGTCCGATCACGTTCCGCCCGAACGAAGCGCTCCCGGTGCACCGCTGGTGGCCGTACGTGCAGGGGTACTCCGCGGAGTTCGTGCGCGGGGTGATCGACGCGGCCCGGCTGCCGCGCGGCGCGGCCGTGCTCGACCCGTTCGCGGGGAGCGGCACGACGCTGGTCGAGGCGCGGCGGAGCGGGGCGATCGCCTGGGGCTCGGAGCTGCTCGCGCCCGCGGTGCTCGCGGCGCGCGTGAAGTGCCGCTTCGAGCTCTCGCCCCGCTCGCTCCGCGTGGCCGCGGCCCGGACGGCCGCCGCGGCCCGACGGCGAACGATCGGCGCCCTCCCGTTCCTTCGGGAGACGCGACGCCAGTTCGACCGGAACGTGCTGGAGGAGCTGACCCGACTGCGGGACGCGCTCCCGGTCGGCTCCGATGCGATGGCGGAGGCGCTGCGGCTCGCTTTCGGCCGGATCCTCATTCCGTCGAGCCGGCTCCACCGGTCCCCCTGCCTCGGCTACAACCGCCGGTACCGCGCGAGCGACACGGGGCCGATCGACCGGTTCGTCGCCGCCGCGGAAGAGATGGCCGGCGACCTCGTCGAGCTCCAGACCGAGCGGGCGCGCTGGGGCCCCAGCGCGCGGGTCGTCCGGGGCGACGCCCGGCGCGTGAGCTGGCCGCGCGGCCGCGTCGCGCTCGCCGTCACGAGCCCGCCGTACGTCAACGGGCTCGACTACGTGATGAACTACAAGATCGATCTCGCCTGGCTCGGGTTCGCGCGCTCCTACCGGGACCTCGCCGCGCTCCGGAGCGCGGAGGTCGCCTGCGACAA
>JASHVA010000004.1 GCA_030039715.1 Thermoplasmata archaeon
GAGATCCGGGCCGCCTTCCTCAAGGTCTCGAGCCCCAACGTCACGGACGCCCTCCAGCGCAAGGGCGCGATGCACGGGATCGTCCCCCACCTCAAGGACCGGAACGTTCGCGTGGCCGGCCCTGCGGTCACGGTCGTGACGCGGGACGGCGACTGGGCGAAGCCGGTCGAGGCGATCGACCGCGCCGGTCCGGGCGATGTCATCGTGGTCGATGCCGGCGGAGGGTTCACCGGGCTCTGGGGGGAGCTCGCCAGTTGGAGCGCCCACGGTCGAGGGATCGCGGGCGTCGTCATCGACGGCGCGGCCCGGGACATCGACGCGATCCTCGACCTCGGGTTCCCGGTCTTCAGCCGGAACGTGAGCTCGGACGCCGGAGAGCCCAAGGGCCATGGGGAGATCGGCGTCGAAGTGACGGTCGGGGGACAGCGTGTCCGACCGGGTGACTGGATCGTAGGGGACCTGTCCGGCGTCGTGGTCGTCCCGCGCGAGCGCGCACAGGAGATCGCGAACCGCGCCCTCGACGTGCTGGAACACGAGAACCGGGTTCGAGAGGAGATCCAGCGTGGTTCGACGCTCGGTACGGTACAGAAGCTCGAGCGTTGGGAGCGGGTGGGGTAGACTCCGCGGCAGTCGTCGCTGGGCTCATATCGCATGGGTGAGCGGGCTCGATTTGCTCCGCCTTCGATGCCGGACTTTCCCATCGTGAAGGATCCGGGCCGCACGAGCCCTCCTCCGACGATCCATTGCACGCGGCTCCGCCGATCGGGTCAGGGGGAATCAGAACCCGATGACGGGACTTCCATTCGGACGCCGGGCCCGGCGTACCATGTGGGAGGATGGGAACCCGTCGGTTGGGCCGCCCCCTCACCCGGGGGGCTCATCGCGAGCTGTCCGCGTCAGTAGGATTCGACGATCAGACCGGGCACCGCACTGAAGGCGCGATCCCTCGTGAGGAGCCGCTCGCCGTGCCGAACGGTGACCGCGGCGACATACAGATCTGCTTTGCCCAGCGGATGCCCTCGGCGGGCGAGCTCGGCGCCCAATCTTGCGGCTTCATGGCACCCGGCCCGGTCGAACGGGAGGAGCGGGAGGGCGTCGATGAGGGTTCGCGTTCGATCGAGGTAGGCTCCGCCGACGTAGTATGCACCCGCCAAGACCTCCGCGGCCGCGGCCGGAGTGATCCTCTTCGGCTCACCTCGGCGATCGAGGTCGGCAGCTTTCGTTACCGCGGAAGGCTCTCCGGAGAGCAAATCGATGAGGAACGAGCTGTCAAGGCTTACCAATTCCAGCACCCGCCCGGGCCAGACGGTCCATTTTTCGATTTCCGAGGCGGTTGGACTCCCGGAGGAACTCCCGGATCTCGGCAAGTTTCTTCGGGTCGGCCCCAATCCAAGCGCCGGCATAGGCGGATAGCAGGATCTGGGATCCGGTCAATCGTCGAACGACCTGGCTGAAGCTCTCCCCTTCCCCTTTGAGAGCGGCGAGCGCTTCGTACGCGTCTTCCGCGAGCGTGACCGTCTTGACGGCCATATTGTGTTTATATCAACACACTTGGATAACTGTTCCTCGGGCCTACCGGGTACTCCCGGCAGCTCTCAAACAGCGGTACAAGGTCGGTTACCCCGCACTCGCGGCGAGCCAAGAATGTTCAGGCTCGGAGGTTCTGTTCCATCGCGGCGAGGGTCGCCGAACGTTCGATGTACCAACCGATCGAGCCCCCGACGGCGGCCACGAAGACCGCGATCCAGATGCCCTGATAGAATGTGGTCGGGAGTACGGGTGACGACGGCAGGTAGGTGGTCGCGTAGGCGACGAACGCCGCCAGAAAGAAGAACCCGCTCACGAGCAACGCTCCACCGAGCATCAGCCCAAGCCCGAGCCACTGACGGGCTTTTAGTCGAGGGGAGAAATCGGGGCCGAACAACGCGGCCACTCCGCGCCGATCGGCGACCCATCCCACCCCCACGCACACGATACCGGCGCCGATGCCGACCAGGGCGAGTATCTGCCAGTTCAGTATGGATGTATAGCCCAGGAATGCCCCGGTGAACACGAAGTACAGGGAGGTGGCGAGATCGAACGCATATCCCAGCACGATGAGCAGGGCGCCCACGAGAACGAGACGGGCGCCGAGGCGAGATATCCGACGGAGGGCGACAGGGGCCGGGGGGACCGTGGCCCCGAACACGGGGGCCACGGGAGTCGGCGTGCCCACCTCACTCGCCGTCGCCATCGAAGGAGCACCTGTCGAGCTGGACGCCGATACGTAACGGGACCCGGATATCTGTACTTGATGGTCCTTGGACTCAGGCGAGTCGGCGGGGCACGGTATCGCCCGGAACGGGTGTATGGGCGGTTACAACCACACTCGAGCAGGGCTGGGCGGAGTCACACGCGTGGGCCGCCCTTTCGGTCCAGCCGGGCCCGAAGTGCGCGATCACGGGCGATTGCCGCCCGGGGATGCCGGGCCGAGGCTGGAGAGAGTGTGCCGGCGAACCGGGACAGCCAGCCTTGGTCCGCGAGCCGAATCCGGGCCTCCGAAAGACTCTCTCGAGGGCGCATGCGTGCCCGCGGACAATCGTGGGCCGGCTCGGATATCGTTGACCTCGCCAAGTCGTGACCGCGAGACTACCCTACGGGGGTAAACCCTGCCTGGGCA
>JASHVA010000070.1 GCA_030039715.1 Thermoplasmata archaeon
TCCGGCGGGACCGCCGGAGGTGCTCGCGCACGGTCGACGACTGCGGAGCTGGCCGCATCCGCTTCGCGGACCGGAGGACGCTCGGACGCTCGTCGACTCGGTCTCCGCCGCGTTCTCCGCGGTACGGCCGGGCACGCGAGTCGTGCTCCGCTTCGGCTCCGCCCCGCTGGCGTCGGTCCCCCCTCCCGCGGAGGAGCCGGTATCCGCGGATCGACGTGGCCGATCGCCCCCCGTCCGGCCGAATGTACCCCGGGTCCCGACCTCGACCGTCTTCTGGCACTGCTCCTTCACCCTGGAGCGGGACGCTTCGGGCGAGCCGGCCGCGGACCTGGCGCGGTCGGTCCGTGCGGTCGAGTCCGCCTGCCGCTCCATCGGAGGCAACGGCATCTCGATCTCCCGCCGACCTCGCTGGCCGTTCACGGTCCCCGCATTCGAGGTCGCGGAGGAGGAACTAGTGGAACTCCTGCCCGGGACCGCCGGGACCCCGGGTCCCGGCGCACCGGTCACGGCGCGGGGGACGTCGGTGCTCCTTCCGCTGGGCCGGACATCGGACGGCAGCGTGGTCGGTTCGACGATCGAGCCCGGTCAAGGTCGCCATCTCGCGGTGCTCGGCGAGACCGGCATGGGAAAGAGCTCGCTGCTCGTCAGCCTCGCTCGCCGGGCGGCTGCCGGGGCGGGCCTGATCTTCTTCGACCCGATCGGGGACACGGCGCGCCGGCTCCTTGCGGAGCTCGGGGGGGCCGAGCGGGCCCGCGTCGTGTTCATCTCCCCGGAGCGGGCGCACGGGATCAACGCCTTGGAAGGGGCGCACGCCGCGGCCGGAGAGGACCCCGCCCGTGCGGACCGACACTTGAGCGACCTCGTCCACTCGCTACGTCGGGTGCGCGCGGGACGGTACGCCGACTCCTCGTTCTGGGGTCCACGGCTCGAGGAGATGCTGACGCGGGCGCTCGCGGCCGCCGCCGCCTTCCCGGACGGCACGCTCGTGGACGCCCACCGCCTCCTCTCGGCCGCGGGTCGGGGCTTTCGGGTGGCCCCCTCCGAAGCGATCCCGCTCCTCGGCGAACTCGCGGACCGCATCCGGACCCGGCCCGACGACGCCGAGGGGGCTCGTCGGCTACTGTACGAGGTCGCGCGCAACCCGACGCTCGTTCGAACGCTCTGCGACCCGAGCGGCGACCTCACGGCGGAGCGCCTGGTCCGACCGGGTGCGGTCGTCCTCGTGAGCGGCGACGCCGCGCTCGCCGGCGAGACGACCGCCCGATACCTCCTCTCCGTCTACCTCGCGCTCACCTGGTCGGCGCTGCTCTCGCGCGGGACTTCCGGGAAGACCTTCGTCGTGCTGGATGAAGCCCAGTGGTTCGCCCACGAGAGCCTGGCCGAGATGTTGCGGCTCGGCCGGCGCGGAAACCTCCACGTGGTCCTCGCGACGCAGTCGCTCGCGGCGATGCCAGAGCCGGTCGCCGAGTCCGTCTGGACCAACGTCGCCGACTTCGTCGCGTTCCGAGGCTCGCCCGAGGAAGCCCGGGAGTTCGCGCGGGGGTTCTCGGGGGTCGACGCACGAGCTCTCCTGTCGCTTCCCCGCGGAGAGGCCGCGGTGTTCCTAGGGAAGGGCGAGGCGGTTCACTGGGTCCGAACCGTGCGACTTCCCGATCGGATCCCGACCGCGGCGTCGGGGCCGGTCTCGCCCGAGGACTCCGGACCGCGGGCGTGGCGCGATGCCGCGAGCTCACCGGAGGAGTCGCCCCGGCGCGTTGGGAGCGGCCCGGCGCTGGAGCGCGTGTTCGAGGAGATCGCCGCCCGAACCGAGGGCTCGCGCGACGAAGGGCCGATCCGGATCGACCTCGCGGAGCTGCGTCGGCACGCGGACCCGGACGGCGAGGCCGTCCGCATCGCGGGCGCATTGCTCCGGCGCTCGGGCGCGCTCGTCCGCTCCGGCCGCTCCCCGCGAGGGAGCGTCTGGTGGGTTGACCCGGCCCGGCTGCCGAATGCCCCGCCGGCCGGCACTCCGAACGGCGAGACCGCCGGCCCCGACGAAGCATAACCCTAAAAGGCCCGAGACGGCTCGATTTCCCGATGGACGCTCCGGCGGCCGGTCCCGCCGAACCCGCGGCTCCGCGGGCGCTGATGGCTCCCGCCACCGTCCTCGCCCGGTGCGCGACGGGGATCGGGGGCCTCGACGACGTGCTCGGCGGCGGCCTCCCGCGCGGCAACATGATCTTGGTCGCCGGGAGCGTCGGCACCGGCAAGACGACCCTCTGCCTCGAGTTCCTCGTTCGGGGGGCGGAGCGGGGCGAACGCTCGCTCTTCCTCTCCGTCACCGAGGCGTCGCAGAAGCTCATCCAGAACCTCTCCACGTTCGAGTTCTTCCGGCCGGACCTCGTGAGCGACGGCTCGCTCGTCTTCGTCGACCTGCCCGCGCTCTACGACAAGCTCGGTCTCGAGCACGAGGAGATGACCTCGGACGAGATCGACATCCTGATCCGGACGATCCGAGACCTGGTGCAGACGCTCGGGGTGAAGCGGCTGGTCCTCGACAGCCTCACGTCGGTCTGCTACCGCATCCGGCGCGACGAGGCGATCCGGGACTTCATGCTCCGCCTGGGCCAGACGCTGAACCAGCTCGGCTGCACCTCGCTCCTCGTCTCCGAGATCGGGCCGACGGAGGGTCGGTACTCGATGCACGGCGTCGAGGAGGCGATCGTCGACGGCGTGGTCTTGCTCTGGAACACGCGACGCCAGGGCGACATCCTCCGGGTGCTCCAGGTCGTCAAGATGCGAGGCACCTCCCACTCGAGGGCGCAGTACGTCATCGAGCTCACCCCGATCGGGCTCCTGATGGCGCCGCACCTGAAGGGCGGCCGGCCGGAAGGAGCGTAGGCGCGTGGCGGACATCGGCGAACGGCTGCGGGGGCTCCCCGGCGGGAGCGCCGCGGCGCTCAAGCTCGACCCGCGCGAGTACGCCGACCACTACTTCGCCGTCCTCAACGGAACGCTCCGCGACCTCGGCAGCGAGACCGACGCCCACGTGATCTACATCACGGTCACGAATCCGGCGTCGTTCGTCTGGTCGCTCGCCCAGGCGCTCGACGTCCCGGCGTCGCGGATCTCGTTCGTCGACGTGATCAGCCACATCATAATGAACTACTCGAACCCGCTCCCGAACGCGACGTACGTCGAAACGCCGCGCGCGCTCGAGGAGATCATGCTGCGCGTCGACTACCTCCTGCGGAAGTACCCGCATCCACGGTCGGTCGTCGTCGTCGACAGCCTGAACGCGCTCGCGATCCACAACCCGCGCGAGCTGCTCAGCGAGTTCTTCCACATCTTCCTCACGAACCTGAAGTCGCGCAACGTGCTCACGCTCATCCTCGTCACGAGCGACGAGGAAGCGGGCGAGCTCGAGCGGATGCTCAATCTCCTCGTCGACGAGACCGTCGACGTCGGCGGAGGGCGTTAGCGGTGTCCGAGGGGGAGGCGGTCTTCGGGATCCCCGAGGTCGACGGTCCGTTCTTCGCCGCACTGCCCCCGGGCTGGCTCGCGCTGCTCGCGGGACACTCGGGATCGGGCGCCCCGCTCCTCGCGAAGCAGTTCGCCCGCGCCGGCACCGGCCACGTCCCGGTACTCTTCTACACGACGTTCGAACGCACCGAGGACGTCCTTCGGGGGTTCACGAGCTACGGCTGGGACCCGTCCGAACTCAAGATCGTGAACCTCGCGGACGAGTACTACGAGCGCGTCCTCCTCCGGGGGCTCGATATCGCCCGCGCGCGCGAACGCGGGCTCACGCTCGACGAGCTCGTCGGCGCGGAGCCGCGGGACGTCACGACGAAGTCGTTCAGCCTCACGAACCGGATGCTCTCCGACCTCGCGGGGATGGACGAGCCGTTCCGGCTCGTGCTCGACTCCGTCGACTTCTTCTTCGAGGTCCTGGAGCCGCACGACGTGACGACCGTCGCCCGCCAGATCCGGCACCGGTGCCAGACGATCGGCGGGCAGGCCCTCCTCACGGTCCACTCGGTGGCGCACGACCGGGCCGTCTACGGGCTCCTCCAGGACCTCGCGGACCTCGTCTTCGAGCTGAAGGCCGAGCCGAACGGCGACCGGTACCGTCACACGCTCTACACCGAGAAGGTCGCGAACCGGCCCGAGCTGAGCCGGATCACCCCGCTCCACGTCGGGGAGAGCGGATGGGCCGTCGGCGCCGAAGCGGGCGCCCGGGGATAGCGGCCTACGCCTCGGTTACCGAGGCTTTATCGGCCGCGGTCGGCTCCCTCGGTGGGAGAGCCGTGGAGGACGTCGTTATCCGCACGTTGGAGAAGGTCAGCTTGCGCGACCCGATCCTCGTCGAAGGATTGCCCGGCGTCGGGAACGTGGGGAAGCTCGCCGCCGATTACCTGCGCGACCAGCTGCCCGCGAAGCCGCTCGCGACGATCTACTCGAAGTTCTTCCCGCCGCAGGTCTACGTCTCCGAAGAGGGGATCATCCGCCTCGTCTCGAACGACCTCTCGTACTGGCGCGCCCCGGCGGCCGCCCAGCACGACCTCCTGATCCTCGGGGGCGACTACCAGGGGATCAGTCCCGAGGGCCAGTACGAGATCACCGAGCGCGTCCTCGACTACTGTCACGGGCTCGGCGTCCGCGAGGTATTCACGCTCGCCGGTTTCGCGCAGGGCCGCGTGGTGGAGCAGCCGCGCGTGCTCGGCGCCGCCACGAGCGCGGCCCGGGTCGAGCTGATGAAGAAGCACTCGGTCGTCTTCTCCCGCAACGACCCCGGCGGCGGGCTGATCGGGGCGAGCGGGCTCTTCCTCGGCCTCGGGCGCCTGGTCGACATGGAGGGGGTCTGCCTGATGGGCGAGACGAGCGGCTACTTCGTCGACCCGCGCAGCGCGGAAGCGGTGCTGAAGGTCCTCGCCCGGGTCCTCCACCTCGACCTCGACTTCACGGCCCTCCAGGCGAAGGCGAAGGAGATCGACCGGATCGCCCAGAAGATCCACGACGCCGAGCAGCACGGGAGCGAGACGCCGACCTCCGGCGCTCCGCCGCCGCGCGACGACCTCGGCTACATCGGCTGACCCGGCCGGCGCGACCGATGGCGCACGCGTCGCCCCCGCCCGACGGAGCGGCCGACGCGCGCTCGCGCGCGGTCGTCGAGCGCCTGCGGGCGGCGACCGACCCGGCGGGGTTCGTGCCGTTCGACCGGTTCATGGAGATCTCGCTCTACGCGGAGGAGGTCGGGTACTACCATCGTCCCGAGTCGCCGCTCGGCACGGGCGGCGACTTCTACACGGCGGCCCACGTCGACCCGGTCTTCGCCGGGGCGATCGCCGAGCGCGTTCGCCGGGCCCGCACCGGGCTCGGCGCGGACGCGACCTTCGAGCTGGTCGAGCTCGGACCCGGCGACGGGACGCTCGCGGCCGAGCTCGTCCGAGCGTTCGCGAACGACGTCTCCCCGCCGGAGTACGTCCTGATCGATCGGTCCGGGAGCCGGGCGCGGGAGGCCCGCGCCCGGGCCGAGGCCGCCGCGCCCGACTACCCCGTGCGAACGGCCGGCGCGGTCGCCGACCTCGGGCCGTTCTCGGGCGTCGTGATCGCGAACGAGCTGTTGGATGCCCAACCGGCGCGCCGTCTCCGCTGGAACGGCACCGAATGGCGGGAGCTCGGTGTCCGACTCGTGGGCGACCGCGTCGAGGAGGCGGAAGGGGCCGTCGCCGGCCCGGTTCCGGGCGCTCCCTTGCCGGCCGCGGCCGCACCGGGCACGGTCGTCGAGGTGTCGGGTGCCGCGGAGGGGATCGTCCGCGAGATCGCCGACCATCTGACCGCGGGCGCCGCGATCCTCATCGACTTCGGCTCGGAGGAGGCGGCGCTCCTCCGGGCCCATCCGGGGGGAACGGCGGCCGGGGTGCGGGAGCACCGGTTCCTGCCCGACGTCTACGCGTCGCCCGGCGCGGCGGACGTCTCGGTCTTCGTCAACTTCGACCGGATCCGCTCGGCCGCGCGGAC
>JASHVA010000071.1 GCA_030039715.1 Thermoplasmata archaeon
GGTCGCCCCGCGCCCGCTCGAGCAGCGACGGCCCCCGCTCCGGCTCGCGGGTGAGCGTGCGCAGCACTTCGTGGGCCTCGGACCGGGCGAACCCCTTGGTCGTGAGGGCGAGCATGAGGCTCTCGGTCATCGCGACCGAGCCCGGCCGCGCGAGCTCCTCCGCCATCCGCTTCACGTCGACGCGCAGGCCCCGGAAGACCTCCGTCAGCTTCGTCAGGAGATCGTCGGCGAGCACGATCGCGTGGGGGAGCACGATCCGCTCGTTCGCCGAGTTCGCGAGATCCCGCTCGTGCCACTGCACCATGTTCTCGAGCGGTGGTTGGGCGAGGGCCCGCACGAGTCGGGCGAGGCTGGTGACGTTCTCCGAGACGATCGGGTTGCGTTTCTGGGCCATCGTGGAGCTGCCGACCTGCCGCGCCTCGTCGAACGGCTCGGCGACCTCTCCGATCTCGGTCCGCTGGAGGTTCCGCACCTCGGTCGCGAGCCGCTCGGCGCTCGCCGAAGTGAGCGCGAGCCAGTTCGTGAACTCCGCGATGCGGTCCCGCCCGACGATCTGCGTCGGGGCCTCGTCGGCGGTCAGGCCGAGGCGTCGCATGACGCCGTCCTCGACCGCGACCGCGTGCGACCCGAAACCGGCCGCCGTGCCGACGGCGCCCGCCATCTTCCCGACAAGGAGACGGGGCGTGAGCTCGTCCAGCCGGCGCCGCTGTCGGAGCACCTCCGCCGCCGCGACCGCCATCTTGTAGCCGAAGCTGATCGGGATCGCATGCTGGCCGTGCGTCCGGCCGACCTCGGGCGTCGCGCGGTGCGCGCTCGCGAGCTCGGCAAGGGTCCGGGCGAGCGCAGTAAGGTCGGCGCGCAGGAACCGCACGCTCTCCTCGAGCTCGAGCGCGAGGGCGGTGTCGGTGATGTCCGCGCTGGTCGCGCCGAAATGGACCCATCGGCCCGCCGGACCCGCGGCTTCGGCGAGAGCCCGGGTCATCGACATCACGTCGTGTCGTAGCGTGCGCTCGAGCTCGTCGACCCGGGCGACCGACACGTGTTCCAGGCTCGCGGCCGCACCGATCGCGTCCGCGGCGTCGCGCGGGATCATCCCGATCTCGGCCTCGGTCGCGGCGAGCGCGGCCTCGACGCGCAGCGCCCGCGCGAGGCGGGCCTCGCGCGAAAAGAGCTGTCGGACCTCTTCGCGGCCGTAGCGAAACTCGAGCGGGCAGAAGAGGTCGGAAGAATCGTCCGCCACGCGCGGGGAGCCGGGACCGGATATATAGGTCTGCCCACGCGAGAACGGCCGGCCGAGCTACTTCGCCGTAGTGGCCCCGCCCGGGCCGCGCGCGTCGCGCCGGATCCACCGGTCGATCCCGCTGCCGAACTGCATCGCCTTCTTCGGCCGGAGCGCGATCGACTCCGGAAGGCCCCGGCGCATCGCCCACCGCCGGAAGAGCGCCTTCGGATCGGGGTCGGGGAGCCGACGCGCGATCGGTATCGAACGGGCGACGCGGACGAAACCCGGGTCGAGATACGGGGCGACCAACTCCCGGCCCGAAGCGCGCGCGAGCGCGCGCGCGGCCGGCCAATCGCGCGAGAGAAGCGCGCGCAGGTCGTCATCGGCGCGGGTCTCCGCGGTCGCCGGCCCTTCGTGCCGGAAATGCGCGTACCCCAGGAAGAGCTCGTCCGCCCCCTGACCGCAGAGGACGGTCGCGGCGCGGCAGCGCGCGAGCGCGAGCCCGAGCGAGGCGAGCACGCTCCGCGCCGTCCGTGGTAGAGCCGGTAGCGTCTCCGTCAGTTCTCGCTCCAACGCACGGATCTCATCGACCGTGACCGTCTCGCCCCGGCACGGGAGCCCGAGCGTCCGAGCGGCTGCCTCCGCGGCGAGGAGGTCGTGGCTCTCGGGACGGCCGATCGTCACCAGGGTCAGTTCCGGCCGTTGCCGCAGTTCGAAGGCGAGGAGCCCCGAATCGACGCCTCCGGAGAAGAGGAGCTCGAGCGGAGCGATGCCTTCGCGCCACGGGGCGCACGCGGCATCGAACGCGACGTCGAGGGCGGCGAACGTCTCTTCGTCTTCCGCCGCGCGATCCATCGCTCGACCGAAGGCGGCGTCAACGCTTAGCCCCGGCGTCGCTCGGGCCGAACGTGGCCGCGCCCGAGTCGACAACCCCCCCGTCCCGCCCCCGTCGGCGCGCCCTCTTCACGGACCGGGACGGCACGCTGAACCCGGACCTCCACTACCTCAAGGAGGCCGAGCGTCTCGAGCTGTTCCGCGGCGTGGCCCGGGGTGTGGCGCTCGCGCGGCGCCACGGATTCGTCGTCGTCTGCGTGACGAACCAATCGGGGGTCGAGCGCGGACTCTACACGCGGGAGGACGTGGAACGGATCCACCGGCGGGTCAACGAGATCCTCCGCGTCCAGGGGACCGAGGTCGATGCGTTCTACTACTGCCCCCACGCGCCCGAGCGAGGATGCGCGTGCCGCAAGCCGGGAACGTTGCTGTTCGAGGAGGCCGCGAAGGACTGGAATCTCGAGATCTCGTCGAGCGCGATCGTGGGGGACCGTCGCCTCGACATCGAAGCGGGCCGACGGCTCGGGCTCCTCACCGCCCTGGTGCCGGGACGCTCGCGCGCGGCCGAGTCGCGGGCCGAGTTCTCGGACGGCGCGCCGCGACCCGAGATCGTCGCGGAAAGCTTCGAAGTCGCCGTGGACCGGATACTCGCCCGGGGATAGCCGGCCCTCGGCAAGCCGTTAAGGTCCGCGTCGGCTGGCGGGCGGGGTTCTCGTGGTACTCGGCGCGTTCGAAGCCGCCTTCGGCATCGTGGTCACCGTCGGCCTCGCCGTCGGCGCGGTCGCGGCGCGCGCCCTGACTCCGATCGCCGGGGTCGTGGCGGCGGCGTTCGGCGCGGTGATCGTCGTGCTCGTAGGATATCCGTTCCTCGCGCTCTTGATCCTCTTCGTCGTGGCGAGCGTCCTCGCGACGCGCTACCGCATCGACGAGAAGCGAAAGAAGAACCTCCAGGAAGGCACCGCCGGGGAGCGCGGGGTCCCGAACGTCGTCGCTCACATCGTCCTCCCGACCGCGCTCGCGATCGCCGGCGCCGGCGCGACTCCCGTGCTCTCGACACCGCTCCTCGCCATACTGTATGCGAGCGCGCTCGCGTTCGGTGCGGCCGACACCTTCGCGAGCGAGCTCGGCGTGCTCGCGGGGCGTGCCCGCAGCATCCTCTCGCTTCGACCCGTGACCCCCGGCACGAACGGCGGGGTCTCCGCCGTCGGCGAGGCGTGGGCCCTCGTGGGCGCGGGCGTGACGGCGGCCGTCGGGCTCGGCCTCTTCCGCCTCTTCTCCACGGCGATCCCGCCGACCGCCGTCTTCCTCGGCACCGTCACCGCCTCCGGATTCCTCGGGTGCCAGGTCGACTCCGTGCTGGGCGAGACTCTCGAGAACCGGGGGTGGCTCACCAAGGGCTCCACCAACTTCCTCGGGATGCTTTCCGCGGTCGCGATCGGCGCCGTGCTGTACGGCGCCCTGGGCGGCGCGCTGTGACGCGACGGAGCGGCGGCACCGTGGTGCTGCTCTCCGGCGGGATGGACTCGGCGACCTCGCTCGCCCTCGCGGCTCGGCGGGGTGGTCCCGTGCATGCCCTCACCGTCGTCTACGGCCAGCGGCATGCGCGCGAAGTGCGAGCCGCTCGGGCGCTCGCCCGGCACTACCGGGTACGACGCCACACGGTGGTGACCCTGCCGATCGGCGGCCTCTTGGCCTCCTCGCTCACGGATCGTCGCCGTCGCCTCCCGCGGAGCGGCACCCGGCCCGGTCGGATCCCGTCGACGTACGTTCCCGCCCGCAACACGATCCTCCTCTCGATCGCCCTCGGTTACGCCGAGAGCCATCGACTGGACGCCATCGCGATCGGAGCGAACGCGATCGACTACTCCGGCTACCCGGACTGCCGACCGGAGTACCTCCGGGCGTTCGAGCGCCTGGCCCGACTGGCGACCAAGGCCGGGGTCGAAGGTCGCTGGCGGCTCCGGGTCGAGGCGCCGCTCCTTCGCCGCTCCAAAGCCGATATCGTCCGGCTGGGACAGCGCCTCGACGTGCCCTGGCGGCTCACGTGGAGCTGCTACGCCGGCGGCCGGATCCCGTGCGGCCGTTGCGACTC